>CAYUCJ010000001.1:0-32974 GCA_964443285.1 uncultured Desulfobacteraceae bacterium
TTGCACCGATGCTCAGACCCGAGATACCTTGCCATGACATGCACATCCTCTGTCCGTTGCCATCCCGGATATTCTCTTATCTCAGGTTCGGATGAGATCGTAATATGTTGCAGGTATCACAGATCTTGATGGCACAAAGCGTATAGCTCTGTTCACATTACTATCCTATCCGAGTGCTTTATGGATTCTTTTTAAGCCCTCTTCTAAGACTGATCTCGGACAAGCCAGATTGAAGCGAATATAACCATCTGAATTGGCAACGAACATGTTCCCACCTTCTAATAACACTCCAGCGTTGCTGGCAAAATATAAGGATAGGCTTTCTTCTCTTGACAGATAGGCGCCTATATTAACCCATGCAAGATAAGTAGCCTCGGGAATACGAAGTACTGCTTTGGGCAGGTAGGTTTCAAGATATTGCTTGGTAAAAGCAAAATTTCATCTACAACTATATCACTAAAGCCTCTTTTCAAAGGAGTTAATGTCACCGCCTGCGTTTTGTCGGCCTCTTTCTGCTGAGCTCTATTGCCTGTTGCGCATCCGCTGAGTGCAATGATGAGAAAGACGGCAAAAATACAACCAAAGAAAAATACAAGCTTAAAAGAATTGGTTCTGAAAACTTAATATCAAGTAACTTAGTGGGGTAGAAATTTAGTTGAATACATAGAGGAATAGGAGGGATCGCTTGCATTCTTAGGAAGGATCCACTCCGTCAATAAATACTTAAGAGGTTTTGATTCAAAAGCGAACTGGTTAAACTCAGGGTAAATCCAGAAGCAAGGGGAAGTGGATTTATTTTCCAGGGAATTTTGAGGCGTCCACAACCGCGGCAGCCTCTAAACGTGTCTTTTACTGCTCTGCGCTGAAGTGGGAATCTTTTCTACCCGAACTATCTGTTGAAATTTTGCAAAAAAAGTGTATAGACTCCACACTAAGAATCAGGTGAACCGGATAGCTAAAAGGCAGGCCTTCAGTGAGCAACCTTGTGTCTACGGATAACGATACCAAAAAAAGCAGTGAAGTACAGTTTACCGTCCCTTTTCACGATCTTGATCCCATGCAAATGGTTTGGCACGGCAATTATCTCAAGTATTTTGAGATTGCTCGATCCGCACTCTTTGCCCGATCAGGTGTGGACCTTTTTGACTATTTTAAAAAAACGAATTGTCTATTTCCGATCATAAAGACAGCCACGAAACACGTGGCTTCATTGAAATATCTTGATGAATTCAAATGTAAGGCAACCATCATTGAGGCAAAATGTAAGATTGTAGTGGAATTTCAAATAAGATTGCTTAGAAACAATCAACTCTGTGCAAAGGGAAGGACTGAACAGGTTGCAGTAAAATATCCCGAGAAAGAAATTTTGTTCGAAATACCGAAGGATATCCGTGAGGCTCTTGGATTTTAACTATGGAACCCGATTTTCAAAAAGCATTGATTGCGGGAGTGGAGCGGGTTTCTGCATGGTCCGATGTGCTTGACCGAATCAATGTATTCCCGGTTGCGGATGGAGATACAGGACGCAATCTGAAAATCAGTCTCAGCCCGCTGCGACACATGAAAAAGCCTCGGGAAAAGACAATCCGTGATCTCCTGCTGTCGGCTCGCGGCAACTCAGGAAATATCGCAACTCGCTTTTTTTCGGGATTTTTGAACTCGGATTCCTGTGAAGGACTGTGTCATGCAACAAGAATCGGCAGGGATCTAGCGTGGGGGGCAGTGCACAACCCAGTTCCCGGAACGATGCTGACGGTTTTTGATGCTCTGGTTGATTTTTTGGAAAGAGAGGGTTTCGAATATACCAATCAATGTGTCTCAGAGATTGTTAATCGGCTGGAAGAGGCCGTAAAGGCAACTCCGGAACTTCTGCCAAAGCTGAAATACGCCGGAGTAGTGGATGCAGGGGCTTTGGGAATGTACATCTTTTTTGAAGGATTTTTTTTCGCTCTTGTAGGTCAAACCGAAAAATTTAGACTGATTCAGGTTGTATTCGAGAACATGCTTGAAGTTTCTCCCTCCTTTCAGGAAGAGATGGAGGAAGGATACTGTGCAGACATGGTTCTCCACTTCCAGACCAACGCCGAAGAAAAAGTGGAGAAACTCTCCGAATGCGGTGGTAGTTTGGTAATCATTCCTCACCAGGAATATTTTAAGGTGCATTTACATACGGCTGACACCAGGAAAACCAGAAGCCGGATTGAATGCCTGGGCGAGGTTATGCAATGGTCGGATGATAATATTGGAAGTCAAATCAAGTCGTTTAAACGCCAACCTCGCCGAGATGCCATTCATATAGTGACGGACGCGGCTGGCTCTATCACCCTCGATGATTCTTGTGAACTGGGATTTACTCTCCTTGACAGCTATATCAATGCAGGCGAAAAGTGCCTCCCTGAAACACTGTTTTGTCCGTCCGAACTCTACAGGCTCATGCGAGCGGGCGTAAAAGCCTCGACTTCTCAGGCTTCAGTATTTGAAAGACATCAGTGTTATCAGAGAATCATTCATCAGTACCCCAGGGCACTGTACCTCTGCACAGGGTCTGTTTTCACCGGGAACTACCAGGTGGCTATGGACTGGAAACAAAAACATGATCCGGATGATTGTCTGACCGTTATCGACACTGCGGCCGCCTCAGGCAGACTGGGCGTCATTGTTATAGCCACTGCAAAATATTCCGCCAAAATCGATGACCCCGAGGCGGTGATCGAATTTGCCAATCGCACGATCAATGAGTGCCAGGAGTATGTCTTTCTTGATAAGCTTAAATATTTGGCCGCAGGAGGGCGGTTATCTAAATCAAGTGCATTTCTCGGAGACGCATTTCATGTTAAGCCGATTATCAGTCCGACGGCTGAGGGGGCTAAGAAGGTAGGCGTCGTAAAGAATCAAGAGGGGCAACTGGAGTTTGCCCTTCAGAGGCTTGAAGAGTCTCTCGATCACGCCTCAGCTCCTCTCATTATACTGGAGTATTCCGACAACCTTGCCTGGGTTATCGATACGCCAAAAAAAGAAATTGAAAGGGCTTACCCTTCAGCGGAGGTCCTGCTCAAGCCTTTATCTTTGTCTTCCGGGGTTCATATGGGTCCCGGGACCTGGGCGGTGGCCTTCCTGCCTGAATCGGCTTAGGTTTCGAGAGTGAAGACAAAAAATTTCTTTCGGTTTCAGGGATTGGATGGGGACAACTCTGAAAGTTGTTACTTCAGCCTGAAGGAGGAAAATATCCGGCAGAATGTTGAGTTAACGGAAATTGACAGTAAGGGACGATTCGCTCTTGTGATTCCCACCTATAATCACGGGAAACGAGTTGCAGAGGTTGTGAAGGAATCCCTGAAGTTTAACCTCCCATTGTTCGTGGTTGACGACGGTTCCACGGATCTAACCCAAGCCATGATTGCGGACCTCGAAGGGGTCTGTCCTCTGAGACACAATGAAAATCGCGGAAAAGGAGCGGCGATCCTTACAGGGTTTGCCGAAGCCTCTAAAGTTGCGGATTGGGCCATTACAATAGATGCGGATGGGCAACATAACCCTCAAGATGCCTTGAAAATGGTTCAGGCGATTCCTGAAAATGAACGACCTATCATCGTGGGGATGAGGCGAGGAATGGAGGGGAAGAGCGTCCCGTGGACCAGTCGATTTGGACGGAAGTTTTCCAATTTCTGGGTGTTGCTTTCAGGTGGACCCACCATGAAGGATTCTCAAAGCGGATTCAGAATCTATCCTATCCCCGAAGCAATGAATCTGAACGTCCTTTCAAGACGATTTCAGTTCGAGGTTGAGATCCTGGTAAAGGCCGGATGGAAAAAAATGCGGGTCATCGAAGTGCCGGTCGAGGTGAATTATGGCCAGGGGGCTGAAAGGATCTCCCACTATAGGCCAGTTGTCGATTTCTTGAGAAACAGTAGCACGTTTGCCCGACTCATTATACAAAGGATAATCAGGCGTTTTACCCCTCTCTTCCGATCTGGAGGAACCCCCGTAATTTGACCCCGCTTCAGCCCACAGCGGGGGAGCAAGGGAAGAAGTCGAGCGATGGGACGCAGTTCTCAGACCTCATACGCGAGGGAGCCTTAGCCGCGAGCAATGAGAAAAATTTTTCATAGAAGCGTAAGTCTGTTTTCAAAGGCAGCGGGCTCATGGATTTTTGTCGCATACGCTTGGGTCGTCTCAACAGGTTTTTTCCTCTTTTTCCCTTTAAGAGTTCGAAACAGTGTTCGCTTTTATCGGATTCTTTTTCCAGACCGTAATCGGACGTTTCATCTCTGGTGCGTTTGGCGGCAGTTTCACAATTTTGCAGATGTGTTTGTCGACCGCTTTTTGCTGCAGAAATTTTCGGATATCACATATTCGTCCGAAGGCTGGGAACACCTTGATCAAGCCCTTCGGGAAGGGCACGGGGGAATTCTGCTCATGTCCCATATGGGGAACTGGGAGGTCGCTGCACATCTTTTAAAAAGCAAAGACCACAACCTGAAGTTGCTTCTCTACATGGGGGCCAAACATAAAGAGCAACTCGAGCGAATTCAAAAGGAGAGTCTTTCCCAAAGCGGCATAAGAATTATTGCCGTGGATCATCGAGGCGGATCTCCCTTGGATCTTGTCGAGGGAATGAGGTTCATCAACTCGGGCGGGCTGGTTTCCTTAACCGGCGACCTGCTTTGGAAAGAGGATCAGCGGAGCGCATCGGTGACTTTCTTGGGGCAGGAAGTCTGCCTTCCAGCGACACCACACTTGCTGGCGCTTTTGTCCGGTGCTCCTTTATTTGTCTTTTTTGCCTTTCCAGCGGGAAATAGGCACTATCACTTTACCTTGTCCGAACCCATATACATCCAGGCCTCTTCCCGAGGCGAGAGAACGGAGGCCATCCGACGTTCTGCTCAAAGTTATGCAAATATACTGGAAGAAGCCCTTCGAAAGAACCCTCTGCAATGGTATCACTTCGAGCCGTTCTTCGGTTCGAAATCAAAATGATCAGGAGTCCGATTCCGGTGATTCCCAAGTCTTCGCATCTTTGCGGCAGACAGAAGCCGGGAGATTTTTGGTTGCATTCGCGCCGCTCAATCTATAGCATACGGGCAGGGAAGTGGAAAATCTTATGAAACGCGACGAAATAGAATCCCAAATTCTCCAAATCTTCAGAGATCAATTCGAAATAGCGAACCCGGGCCTGGACCAAGACTTGAGAGAGGTGTATGAGTTCGACAGCATCGACGCCATTGAACTCCTGAGGGAGATAGAAGTGTTGCTCGGCGCTAAACTGACGCGGGAAGAAAAGAAAAGCGCCATGGACATACGAACGATCAACCAGATTCTTGATTACATCGAGTCGATCGGGGCGAGTAGGGCCGCACAGGTATAACGCGTCAATTTTAAGAGATTTTTTGATGAAACGAAGAGTCGTCATTACGGGATGCTCCGCCATAACGCCGATTGGTCACGGTAAGAAAGAAATCGTTCGCCATCTGGTAGATGGAATTTCCGGGGTTAAAAAATTGCGCGCTGATGATTTGCTTTCTGAATACATCCACTCCGGCGTCTATGGAACAGTGAGTTATCCGATTGAGTATGCCTTCAGGCGTCGGGATCGCAAGACCATGGGGCCGGTTTCTTATTACGCTTGTCAAGTGGCAAAGGAGGCCATAGAAGAATCCGGTCTTGACGATGCCTATATCCGGTCAGGCAGGCTGGGTGTGGCTTTCGGGTCGACTCATGGCAGTCCTACCGTCCAAAGGCAGATCTACAAGTCGTTCTTCAGCGAATCTAAATCCGAATTCTCCTCCATAGGGGCCGTGGATTACCTGAAATCGATGGTCCACACCACGGCAGTGAATATTACCAAGATGTTCGGCATCACCGGTCGGGTTCTCTCTTCTTCCACTGCCTGCACCACCAGCAGCCAGTCGATCGGATTCGGATACGAAATGATCAAGTTCGGCATTCAGGATGCGATGCTTTGTGGAGGCGCGGACGAGTACGACACGACGACGGTGGCCGTATTCGACAGCCTGATGGCCTGCTCGACCGCCTTCAACGACGCACCCCACCTTACCCCTCGCCCCTTCGACGAACAAAGAGACGGCCTTGTGGTTGGGGAAGGCGCTGGCGCCCTTCTGTTGGAAGAATATGAATCGGCCAAAAAGAGGAAAGCGAACATCTTGGCCGAGGTTATAGGGTTTTCCTGCAACAATAACGGCGGCGATTTGATTTTGCCTAATCTCGACGGAATTACTGAGACCATTCGTCTGGGGCTCAAAGATGCCGATGTCACCCCGGATTCAGTTGATTTTGTGAGCGCTCACGCCACTGCTACGAAGATGGGCGACATTATAGAAGCGCAAGCGATAGGAAAGGTGTACGGAACTTCTCCTGTGGTTGCAAGCTTGAAGAGCTACATGGGACACACCATGGGATCGTGTGGGGCCATAGAGACCATCATGACCCTTTATATGATGGAAAGTGGATTTATCGCACCGACGTTGAACCTGAACAAGATCGATGAACGATGCAAGATGATTCACCTTGCGGTGGAACTCCTTGAATCCGACATTCGCCTTGCCGCGATTCAGAATTTCGCCTTTGGAGGTGTGAACACCTGTCTTGTGTTGAAGAAGTTCGATCAGTGATTGATCGGCAACACCGAGCCAAGCGAAATGAAGGCACTCTTAAGATCTCTTTATGACGTTGCGGTGACCCTATTTCTCTGGTTTTATTACAGCCTCGGCTTCATTCTCTTCTTCGCCTCCTTCTATGTGGCCGCCTATCTTTTTTCTAAGAGTCGTGAGAGATCATTTCAGAGATTGAATCACCGATTTTACAAGGGATTCTTTTTTCTGCTCCGTCTTTTGGTCCCATGGGACAGATGGCGCATAGACGATGACGTCCTAAAAATCAGATCTTCCGTTATCGTCTGCAACCACGTGTCGTATCTCGATCCTATCCTCATGATAGCGTTGTTTGAAAGACATAAGACTATCGTAAAGGCACGCTTTTTCAAGATGCCCATTTTTCGCCAGATCATCGAGCTGTCGGGGTACCTTCCCTCATCTTCGACCGGTAGGACAAGAAACATGATGGTTCAAAGGCTGGAAGAAATGGAGACTTACCTTGCCTCCGGTGGCAACCTCTTTGTTTTTCCGGAAGGAACGCGAAGCCGGGACGGTAAGGTGGGTCGGTTGAACAAGGGGGCGTTCAAGATTGCCAGGCTTTGCAAAAAGCCGATCAAGGTCCTCTTCATTCGCAACACGGACAAATTGTTTCAGCCTGGAAAATTTTTGTTCAATACGTGCTCTTCGAACACCGTCAGTGTGAAACTGCTTGCCAGCCTTGAACCTAACTATCAAAGCAGCGATTTTTCAATAGCTAAATTGGCGTCGGAGGTACATTCGTTGTTGGAGGCCCAAAGCGCGGAAGGAGCTGTTTGAAAGCTTCCATAACCTGTCTAGGTGAACCTGATGGGCGCCAGGAGCAGGATGGACGCTTTATTTTTGAAGCACTGCGAGGGAGATTATGAAGATTATCTTGATGTCCATGCCGGATGTGGCACCATTGATCATGCATGAATCCGCCTTCCATATGCCCAATTGCGGCATTGCCAGTGTCGGAGCGAATATCGACGACGGTCATGAAATCTACATTATCGACCTCATCCGAAAGCGCAAGCATCTGAGAAGGTATCTGACCAAGAAATTGCTGAAAATTTGTCCGGACCTTGTCGGGTTGTCGGCCATGGCATGGCAGTACGAAACCTGCGTAAAAATCATCAAGCTGATCAAGAGGCTGCTTCCGGAAACGAAGATTCTCATCGGAGGGTACCATGCCACTTTGATGTATGAGGAGATTGCCGGATCCGACGAGGCACGATTGATCGACTTCATGGTGTGTGGAGAGGGAGAAGAGGCCTGCCGGCGTTTGGTCAATGCCCTGGAACGAAAAGATCTCTTCGAAAAGATCCCTTCGCTTTCCTACAAAAAGGGCGGACGCTTCGTCCACAATCCCAGAGGAGAGCTCCTGAATTTAGCCAAACTGAGACGTCCGATCAGAGACAAGCGGCGGTTGACCTGGGGATACCACATTATGAATTCCAAGGTTGAAGTCTTGGAAACCTCCCGGGGCTGCACGCGGACGTGCACTTTTTGCAGCATGAATCACATGTACGGGAGAGCGTTCAGGACGTTCCCAATCGAACGGGTAATGGCCGATTTGGATGAGATCTATCACCGCTGTAAGGCCAGATGGGTTTTTGTTGCAGACGACAACCTGGTCTTGGACCCTGCAAGGGTACTCAAAATCTGCGACGCCATCATCGCACGGAATTTTCGGAACCTGCACCTGGTGGTCCAAGCTGACTGTGTGTCGATATCTCAAAATGAGGAAATGGTCCGCAAGATGGCCCAAGCCGGGATCAAAACCATTTTTCTGGGCATTGAAAACGTGTCTAAAAAGAACCTGGCCGAAGCCAGGAAGGGGAACATCGTAGAGGCCTCTCGAAAGGCTGTGGCGATGTGCCAAAAATACGACATCATGGTGGTCGGGGGGCTCATTTTCGGCTTTCCGGAAGACAACGAAACGGCCATCATAGAAAACTATGCCTTCTTGAAATCCATCGGAGCGGATACCGCCTACTGTCAGATTCTCACTCCCTATCCCAAAACCGTCATGCGCCAGCACTTGCTCGATGAAGGCCTGGTGACAAACCTCCACGATTATAAATGGTACAATGGCATGTGGGCCAACGTGAAGACGAAGCACTTGGATTCCGATCGGCTACAGTATCTGTTCTGGTACCATCGCCAAAAGGTCCTGGGCTGGTGGGAGCCTTCGGAGCGTATCCGCCAGCAGGGATGGCTGTGGACCTCTATCTGGATCTATGCCTTCAGGCCCTTGTTGAAGCTTCTGATCAACCGGTCGCTCAGAAAGTACGGTTGGAGAGGACGCTATGAGAGAGAGATGAAACGCTTGTCCCGTGTGAACGCCTTTCCGGACCTGAAGGGGTTGTAAGCTCGGGCCTAAAGGCGCCGTCCAAAGGCGCGGCGCGCAAGGCTCCGATCTCTCGGCCTGAAAGTGTTGTCCGCCGCCTCCTTTCTGAGGACTTGTTGGAAAAGCTTGTACATCTTGATCTCTTGGGGCTCATCTTGGTAAAAGGCGTCCCAGGCGTATTGGAGCAATTGCTGTAGTCTCTCCGGAGACATGTGCTTCGGATAAAAAACAACCTTATCGGCGGAATAATCATCCCAGTCGAATGAAAAGATCCTGTCCTGCCGATTCAGGTCGTCGAAGGCCTTGGTTTGAGGGAAGGGCGTCAACACTGTAAACTCTGCAAGGTCCAGTTCGATCTCGAGCAGGAAATCGATCAGCCGCTTGATGCCGTCTTCCGTATGGCGGTCGAGTCCAAGAAGAATCGTGCCCTCCACCGAAATGCCATAGTCGTGGTACCTTTTGATCCTGTCCCGAATATAATCCGAGGTGTCGAAGACCGCCTGATACACATACCAGGCCCCGGCGCGCGCAGCTAAGTCGAGCACCTCCGGCTTGTCCTCGATGGGATGGCTGCACCACTTTTTCTTTAATGGAATCATCTCCTTGAACAACTCCATTTCCCATTGAGTATCTTGGGCAAGGGAATTGTCCACGATGAACAATCGGTTGTTATCGATGCTGGCCATCTCTTCGACGGCCTTGGGGACGGGACGCGGCCTGAACTCTCTCCCCCCCAGATAGGCCACCGCACAAGGATAGCAGTGATAACGGCACCCGCGAGAGGCGTGAACCAGGTCGACCATCTGGATGCCTTTGTAGTTGTAAAGGTCGCGTTTCAGAATGTCCCTTCGAGCGGTACCTACAGTCTCGATCGGCGGTTTGTCGTCGAGGTGGTTGTAAACCTTTTGCAACCGGTCTTTCCTGAAGTCCGCAAAGACCCTCTCCATCTTTCCTTCGGCCTCGCCAATGAAGACGGAGTCCGCATGCCTCATGGTTTCCTCGGCGTGGAGCATCGCGGCTATGCCGCCGCAGATCACCTTGACGCCCTTTTGCCGGTAGGCTTCTGCGATCTCCCACCCCCTCTTGACCTGAAGGGTCAGCATCATGGATATGCCGACAAAATCAACCGAGGCGTTAAAATCGAGCTCCTCCAGGTTCTCGTCGACGAACGACACTTCGACGTCGTGCGGCAGGGATGCGGCGAAGACGGCCGGCCCGTGAGGTGGCAGGTGAAATTCGGTTTGTCTCTTCAGTTTCGGCCATCGCGGATATATCAGTTTGAACTTCATGGTCTAACCTTTGTGGGGTAGTCATACTACCCTGCAGTCCCGCCCGTGGCGGGAGGGGAAAAGGGCCTCTTCGTAAAAGCTAATCTCTTATCCGAACGGCTTCTATCAGGTTCATGATCAGTTTGTAGCTCTGAGGGCCATGCGCGGAGAGCTCGATTTTTTTTGGGACCCCTGCGTTGCCTTCGGCGTCTTTCCCAGACGTAATCTTCACGGTTCGGAGCAGGCGATCATCTTGCGCGTATTGTCTGATTTCCCAGTGTCCGCCGTGTCTGCAAAGCACGTCTTCGAATCCTCCATCGGCTTCTCGATGCCTGCAGATCGAGGTCCCGTTCTTTAGAAACCCTGACTCGACGGCTGCCCCCTCAGGCCTAAGGAAGATGAGACGAATGTCCTTTACGAGACCCTCCGCGAACGCTCGTGAATCGAAAGGGGCAAAGGCCCGGTTGACTGTGAGCCTCCGGCGGTAGGTTGCATCGAAGACCACCAGACCCTCAAGGGTCATGATGACGCAGTGAAAAGATCGGTCCGCAGAAGAAATCACCGCGATACCGATGACAAAAACCTTTTTCCCGTCAGGCATGACGTCTTCGATCGAATGTACGAACTGCCATTTGCCCTTCGGAAAATGATTTAGACAGGTTTGACGGATCCGTGTTGCGGCGAGCCTCCCTGCCGGACCCACTCGCGGGAGGTTGCTGCACGAAGTGAGAAGGGCGACGACCGCCAGCAGTGGAAGGAGGCGTCTCATCACGGTTGCCGGAATAAAATATCATCGATCGGTTGATTAATTGTCACCCTATCGAACACGATCTTCGTGAAGGAGTCTCGGTCTTCGAAGATGGTCACGGATTTTATCACGCTGGTGCCATCGGAAAGGACGATTTCGATTCGCTGAATCAAGGCGGCAAGGGATTGCTCTTTCGGCACGAGCACGATCTTTCGGCCATGCTCCAAGGTCGATGTAAGAGCAGGATTCTCATCGAAGTGTCCTTTCAGCCAGTTGGTGATTTCCTGCACAACCATCTGCATGGACGGTAGATTTGCCGAAGCGTCTGCGACAAGATTGCCATTTCTCAGAACATAGCGCTTCGTTTTGCCGTTCTGTGTCAACAGGATGCTTCGAACGGGGTATCTATATTCCCATCGAAGCGAGTCGGGAGTCCTAAAACAAAAGATCCCTCCCGAAACCAGGGGACTGGAAAGAATTTTCATGTGCCTATACTGGGTAAATTCGCCACGCACAGAAGTAATTCTTCCAGCAGAAATTTTTATATCGTTCCAGGTATCCGCCCGAACGCTACTTGAATAGGTTGCCACGAAAATCATGACACATGCGAACACGAATGCAGATGTTGTTTTCTCCATTTCTCAGACAGCCTCTATGAGAAATTTAGCAGTGTCTACCATCAACATAGAGTAGGAAAAGGACTAGTCCCCGATCTGGTTGCTAGCAGCTTTTTTGAGCGAGGAATCCAATTTCGTGAGTTAAAACATTCCTCCGTTTACAGATAATACTTGACCGGTAATATAGGATGCATCGTCGGAACAGAGGAATCTTACAACCTTAGCTACTTCCTCCGGCTTGCCGACCCTCGCCATCGGGATGACAGCCTTAATATTTTCCACCGGTGCCTCCTTTATCATATCTGTCTCTATGAGACCCGGTGCCACCACATTCACTCGGATCCCCAATCTGGCCACTTCGGATGCAACGGCTCTACTGGCGCCGATCAGTCCCGCTTTCGCTGCTGAGTAATTCGCTTGACCTCTATTTGCGACCAAAGCGGCGATAGAAGAAATCGATACGATGGCTCCACGTTTTTGAAAGATCATTTTTTCGAGGAGAGGTCTGGTTACGTTGTAGAATCCGCAGAGGCTTGTATTGATCACCGTTTCCCAGTCTTCACGGGGCATCATGACAAACAAGCCGTCAGAGTGAATGCCAGCGTTATTTACCAGAACATCGACCGACTCGAAGCTTTCAATGATCTCGTCAACGGCCTTTTGGGTCTCATCCCGACTCGAAACATCAAATTTCATGATCTTGCCTTTGGAGCCCTGGTGTCTTAATGCCTCGAGGGTTTCAGTTGCTCCCTGCTTATCCGACCTGTAGTTGACTACGACATAGTATCCGGATTTTGCCAGTTCGACGCAGATGGCCCGTCCGATTCCTCTACTGCCGCCGGTCACTACCGCAACTTTACCAACAGATTCTCCAATCACTTGCGCATCCTTTCCGAGAAGTTATAAACTGTCTGAACCAACCTGAACCAACTGCAATGTAATTTCCCCAACAATCTTCGAGTGGATATGGACTGTTCCCGCAATCTCTCTGAAGTTATCAAATTTGAATATATTTTTGCTCATGGTAATGATGCGCGTGTTTAATGGAATGACGTCAACAAAGAAATGAGACTGCTTGATGCCGACCAACCATCCCTTTCTTACGAATTCCTCACCCTGTGTTCGTATGCCGTGCCAGCAATTACAGATCCCGGCTGTTTGAGCGACAATTTCGATCAGTATAAGTGCATTTACTGCTTTTCCGTCAAACAAAGGCCAATTAGAGGAAACATTCGAAAGTGTGGTAGCCTTCTCTTCATCCACTTCAATAATTTCTTCGACAAGCTTCATTCTGCCTCGATGGGGCAGAAGGTCTTCAACAGGTATGTTAGCCCTGTTCACGCTGATCGGTCCTTTTCAATGGTAACATATTGAACATAAAACAGAAAATACTACAAGCTTGACGACAAACGCAGCATAGTATACATTACCTCCCCTGTAGGTTAAAGAAATAAATATGAACATGTCCAACTTTTCAGGCGTCCGGCACCCAACCGAAAGGGTTCTGGAAGGTTCTCCCCCGCAACACACCTAGGTAATGATTTCGGGAAACAAAATGGAAAATCTAATCAATGAGCTCAAAGTCAAGATCATCGATTTGTTGAATTTGACTGATCTGAACCCGGATGACATTGGTGCCGACGATCAGTTGGTCGGCACAGAGCTTGCGATCGACTCCATTGATGTGCTCGAAATGGTGATCATGATAGAAAAGGACTATGGCATCAAGATCGAAAGTCGTGAACTCGGAGTCAGAATCTTTGCAACCCTGAGGTCCTTGGCTGAATATATTCATGAAAATTGCCGGGAGCTGCCCAATTGACGGGAACTCGGGCTTACATTTCAGGCATGGGGGTGATCAGTTCCCTCGGTTCTGGAATTTTGGAGACGACAGACGCAATTCGAAAGGATTTGAACGGTCTCAGACCTCTGACTCTTTTCCCCTCAACACCGAATTATCCTGTCGGTGAAGTCTCCGGACCGATTCAAACAGATTCCCTCCCACGAACCCACCTTCTCGCCCGTCTAGCAGCTGATCAGGCAATGAGCGAATCGGACGAAGCGCCTGATGCGGTCGTCCTTGGAATAACAACCGGCGGAATGTCGACAACCGAAAACCTTTTGGAAAAGAAGAAGGATGATCCAGGATTATTTTGCTATCATGCCGCTGCATCGGTTGCAGAAGACCTCGCAATACGATACCTATGTACAGGGCCTGTGATTACTGTTTCCACTGCCTGTTCCTCCGGAGCTGTCGCCATAAAACTTGCCTTGGAAATGCTACGGGCCCGCCTCGCCGAAAGAGTTCTTGCTGGAGGGGCGGATGCGTTGTGCCGTTTGACCTATTTCGGATTCAAATCCCTGCAGCTCATCGACCCCATCGGTTGCCGTCCCCTGGATAGGGACCGGCGCGGGATGTCCATGGCCGAAGGTGCGGCTATGCTGCTGCTGACCAACCGACCTGATAGGGCAGTGGCAGAGGTCCTCGGAGCAGGATTATCATGTGATGCTTATCATCTTGTGAAACCGGATCCCCAGGGTAGGGGTGCCTTGGCTGCCATGCACGCGGCCATACTGGATGCAGGGATTTCGGCGTCGGATATCGACTATATTAACCTTCATGGTACCGGTACACCGGACAACGATTGTTCCGAGGCCGAGGCAATAAATACCCTATTTCCCGATCAGAAACCCCTATTGTCGTCCGTAAAAGGAGCCTTTGGGCATTCTTTGGCCGCTGCGGGAGCCATTGAAGCAGTGATTTCAGCCATCAGCGTTTCCAGGGACCTCGTTCCCGGCAATGAAGGGTGCCAATTTCCCGACGCCGATCTAAAATTAGACCCGGTTATGAAACCGACCGATTTCCCCGTTGATTGCGTGCTGTCGAATTCTTTTGGTTTTGGGGGAAACAACGCTTCTGTTATCATCGGTGCCCCTGGAAGGTCCCGCTGTTACGCCCCTTCCTCAAAAACGGAGCCTCTAGCGATCCTCGGATACGCCTGCCTAACAGGAGCGGGAGATACGGAGGCTACGATGGCAAGAATATCCATGGGAAGCTCCTGCAAAGGGGTATTGTCCCTTCAGCGGATATCAAAAAATCTTCCGTCTCGAATCGTTCGCCGCCTAAAGCGCTTGCCTCGGATATCTCTTTCCCTAGCGATAGCGGCCCTTGAAAAGTCAGGCCGGACCATTCCACCCTCCTCAGTTTTCATGGGCACAGGTTGGGGTGCTCTCTCTGAGACTCATGATTTTCTGACACGCCTTTTCGAAACCGGCGGGCAGTTCCCGAGCCCTACAGACTTCGTAGGGTCGGTTCATAATGCTTCCGCCGGCCAAGTCGCTTTACATTTTCAGTCCACCGATGCCAATGTCACCACCACCGGAGGTGACTACTCTTTTGAACAGGCTCTCTTGGCCGCTCAGCTCCTTGCCAGGGACGGCAATAACAGTTCTTTTGTAATCGGGGCGGACGAATCCCATTCGGTATTGTCCAAGTATTTCGACGATTCCGTCTTGACTGATGAGATCCTTTCCGATGGGGGCGGTGCTTTTTGCCTGTCGAATGGGGATAGCGAATCAGGTTTATACATCCATCTCAGTTTTTACGAAAACGTACAGAACAATCCGGAAGTGGTGGCATCCCTCGTGTCACGTTTGGGTGGTCCGGCTCAGATACAAACTACATATGGAGTACTTCTGACGGGGATTCCCGGGGGTTGTCGGCGAGAAAGTGAAAAACAGTTCCGGCAATTCCTTTCTCTATCAGGCTTAAAAAGCCCTGTGATTGATTACCGTAAACTAACTGGTGAATTTGCCTCCTCGTCAGCGGTTGCGGCCGTACTGGCGGCCGGATTCATGGAGAAAGGAGTGATTCCCGTCTCGCTCTGTAGCAACCGTTCAGCTCTCCTCGACGGGAAACGCGCCCTAGTCTTGGGGCTGGGCAAATTTGTCACGGCCTTGGAACTGTTGAGAAGATGAAAATCCTGCTGGTCTCAGCCAACACTCTGAAGGAACCCTACCCTGTTTATCCGCTTGGCCTGGATTATGTGGCAGCGGCTGTCTCCGTCCATCACGACGTTCAGATCGCCGACATGAATGCCTTAGAAAGCTATGAACTGCTTCGAGAAACCATTGGAGAGTTCTCGCCCGATGTGGTGGGCATTTCACTGCGGAACATAGATAATACCGACGTCTCCGATCCAATGGGGTTTGCCGAATCCTACCACGAACTTGTTGAGACGATTCGGGATTGTTCCGATGCGATACTTGTCTTAGGGGGAAGCGGTTTTACCATTTACCCTGATACGTTCATGAACGCCCTCAAAGCGGATTACGGCATTGTTGGGGAGGGGGAGCGTTTGGTCCTGCTCCTTGACGCGATCGAAAACCACCAAGATGCGGCGGTGATTCCAGGAGTGGTAACGCCCGGTCTTAGCAAACCCTTTCCGGGACCGTGGAAAGGAACTTTTTTTCGGGACTTTCGCGGAGACCGACCTCATGTAGAGTTTTACCTTAAAAGAGGCGGTATGTTGAACCTCCAAACCAAGCGTGGATGCGGCTACCGATGCATTTATTGCACTTATCCTCACATCGAAGGCCCTGTCCAGCGGTTCGTTTCCCCGGAAGAGGCGGCGGGTAGCGCGATTCAGCTGCAAGCGGCTGGAGCGAAATATCTTTTCGTTACGGATTCAGCTTTCAATTCTGACGTTGCCCACAGCCTAGATGTTGCCCGTGCCTTTGTAGAAGCGGGTGTGTCCATACCGTGGGGGGCGTATTTCACTCCTGCTGAGCCTCCCCCAAATTACTTCCGGATAATGGCAGATGCGGGGTTGATCCATGTGGAATTCGGCACAGAGTCCCTTTCCGACCGGGTGCTCGCATCATATCGGAAACCTTTCAGGTCCCGAGACATCTTCGAAGCGCATCGGAGCGCCATTGACGCCGGGTTGCATGTAGCCCATTTCTTCCTGTTGGGGGGACCCGGCGAGACTTCGGACACCCTGGACGAGACCCTGGGGCGCCTTGACGGGCTTGAGAAGTCCGCTCTCTTTTTTTTCTGCGGCATGCGCATTTACCCGAATACGAAGCTGTTCGAGATGGCGGTCAATGAGGGGCAGACAGCGAAAAGCGAAAGCGTCATGGCGCCCCTATTTTACCGCTCGGCATTCATCGAAACCGCTGAGATCCTTCGCCGCCTGAAAGAACGCGGGGAAGACCGCCTCAACTGGATCATCGGGTCGGGCGGCCGAAAGATGGCAAAGGTGATCGAGAGACTGCATGAACGCGGCCATACAGGTCCCCTTTGGGAATATCTCGTCAGATGACAGTGTTGCGTGAAGGACCCTCTGATGTGATCGTAGATGGGAGTTCGTGGTCATGTGGTACGAGGTAGAAGATTTTGGACAATCCGACGCTTGTGTGCTATTCGCAGAAGTTATCGTGCCGGCAGATTCACCCTGGTTCTGTGGCCATTTCCCGGGCGAACCGATTCTTCCGGGGATCGCAGAACTGGGAATGGTCTTTGACACCATCGCTAGAGCTTGTGGTGGGAAGACGGCGATCAAGAGCATCAGCCGAGTAAAGTTCAAACAGACCGTCAGGCCCGACGATCGCTTGAAGATCTTTGCAGTCCCCAAAAAAGGGGACGGTGACGCTTATGACTTTCGCATCATGCGTGAGGAAGAAGTGGTCTGCAGCGGAGTGATGACGTGTCGAGGATCGCGGGGATGACGAAACGAATGGCGGATGATCGGATACAGGGTCGGGGGGTACCCGTCGAGAGGTTTTTATTAGAGGTCGGTTGCCGGAAGGCGAGGAGCTATTAATCCAGAGCAAGGGAGAGTAAAGATGTCCACCAAAATGAACGTTGAGCAATTAATCCTACGTGTCGCGGAAATCATCATCCAAGAGCTCAAGCTGGAAGATGTTACGCCGGAAACGTTCAATCCCGAGATCGATTTAGTAGACGAAGTGGGAGTCGACAGCATGGATCTGGCCACCGTGGCTTTGGTCTTGCAGGATGAATATGCGATTCGGATCGATGAAGACGACTATCCAAGACTGGCGAACGTCCGCCTCATCGCTGAATACATCCTTCAAAAGCAAAACGAAGGGACTGAGAAATCAGCTGCTTAGATTGGAGAAGACCATGGATCTCCTTAGAAGAGACCGGGTTGACGCCGGGGACCGCGATACCCATAAACGATGGAGGTTCTCGGAAATTCTCGCTGATCGAGCGATTCGCAACAGATGGGAAAAGGTGCGAAAATATTTCTTCCTGCGCGAATCGACCTACGACATGACCAATCGGTGTAACGTCCGGTGCGAAGGCTGCTATTACTATGAAGGTGAGAAACAGTTCGCACAAGAAAACAAGGACCCGGATGCATGGAAAGAGCTGATGCAGTCGGAGAAGGTCAGGGGCATCACTTATGTGGTACTGGCTGGCGCTGAGCCTTCTCTGGTTCCGGATCTCTGCGAAGCGTGTTTTGAGGAAATGCCTTTGGGAACGATTGCCTCCAACGGGCTGAAAATCATCCCCGAATCGGTGGGCTATCGCATACACATCTCTGTCTGGGGAAACGACAAAACCAGCCGTAAGGTACGGAAGGCCGCGGACATGCTCGTGAGGCAGATGGACAACTACAGGGAGGATCCGCGAGCTATTTTTGTTTACACCTTTACACGGGACAACATCGATCAGGTATATGATGTGGCTGATTACCTCGTGAAAAATGGGTGTCGCCTCACCTTCAATGTCTTTTCGGCACCGGTCGGTTACAATGGCCCCTTGCGCCACACGGCTGAGTCACTTGCGCAAACCCGAAAGGCCATGATCGAACTGCTCACGAGGTATCCGGATCATGTGCTTTTCTCCCAGTATTCGGCTGTGGCCCACACCCATCGAAAGGGCATGCACAATCTTTACTCTTGCATGTACCCGCGCGTTAACCCTTCTTCAGACCTGGGGTTGGGTCGATCCTTCAGGCAGTACCGCACCGATCTCACCTGGGACAGAAACGCCGCCTGCTGCGTACCTGATACGGATTGCACGGATTGCCGACATTACGCCTCCGGCAGCGCGGTGGTGACCGCTCGAATGTTTCGCCATGCTGCGGGCCCTGAAACGTTCAAGGCCTGGCTCGACTATGTGGATACCTATCTTGCCGTCTGGGTGATGGGATACGACAAAAGTCCCAATCTTTCCGACCGATTGGTAGCACCGCCGGGACACGACGTCCTTTGACCCGGAGACCGTTTGTTAGATGAAGACTCGGAATTTCTTGAGAGGCTCCGATGAAGACGATCAATTCATTATTGGATCAACACTGGTACGAGCGCTACAAGCGCATTTCAAAACTCAACGTCCGCAGTTCGATCTACGACGTGACCAATCGATGCAATTTGCGGTGCAAAGGCTGTTTCTTCTTTTCCTCAGGGGAACATGAAGCTGCTGCGGAGGAAACGGACATCAGGAAGTGGGGAACTTTCATTGATCAGGAAAAGAAACGAGGGGTCAACCTCGCTATCTTGATCGGCGGGGAACCGACGCTTTGCTTAGACAGAGTGGAGGCGTTCTACAAGCGTCTACCGACGTTTTGTGCAACCAATGGCCTGATCAAGGTTCCGCGGGACCGATTTCCCGATTTGATGGTGGGCATCTCACTGTGGGGAGACGAAGAGGATGAAAAGATCCTCCGGGGAAAATCCACCTTCGACATTTCCAGTAGAAATTACGAGGGCGATCAAAATGCCTATTACCTTTATACCCTCACCCCGAAGCAGATCGGAAAGATCGACCGGGTTATACGAAGGATCAGGGATGTCGGTCTCAAAGTCCACATGCAGCTACTCTCCAACGACGAAGGTGTTGACGGCTTTTACTGGAAGCCTGAGGATCTCTCCGCCATACGGTTCGAGATGGACGACATGCTGGAAAGATACCCAGAGACGGTCATATCTTCTCGGTACTATCATGAAATCATCACAACGGGAAAGATGTTGGGGAGACACTTCGGCTGGGACGAATGCCCTTCCGTCACGCAACTCTTGGATGTGCGGGCCCCTCCTCCTAAGCGGTTGGCGGGTTTTATCCGCTGGTCTTCGGACCTTGAGACCATGCACCGGTGCTGCACTTCCGAGACCAGAGACTGCTCCACCTGCAAGGACGGCGCAGCCCACATGAGCTGGATCATGGTGAACAAACGGGCACACATTCGCACGACGCAGGATCTGCAAAATTGGATCGAAGTCTATGAGATGTTCGCTAAACTCTATCAGTTCATCCCATGGTAGCATCGTCAAAAAAAGTAGTCATCCTCGGCTATGACGCCGTTTCACCCTTGGGAACCGACCTGGAGACCGAGTGGGAAAAGGCACTCGGGGGAGAAAGCGGCGTCTCGAATTTGACGAGATTCCCGTTTGCGGAGGACTTTCCAGTGCGCTTCGCCGGTGAAGTTGGCGACATCGATGTCGGGCCTTACCCCTTTCTGAGCCCCCGCAGCCTGGCGCTCTGGCCATCTCCCATCTTCAAGTACGCCATGCTGGTGGTCCACCGAGCGCTTGTGAAGAGCGGTGTGGAAATTACCCCTGAGTTGTCACCTAGAGTCGCTGTGACCTTTAGCTCGGCGGTGGGGGGGCAAGATGCCGTCGTGCAAGCCACCCGGCACATGGTCACCGAGAACAAACTGCCTCCCCCCTACACCAATCCCAATTCCTGTATCAACATGGTGGGGGGCAAGGTATCGATTCTCACCAAGGCCACTGGACCGATTACGTCGACCGTCTCCGCTTGCGCCACCGGCGTTGCTTCAATCATTGTAGGAGCGATGTTTTTGGAGCAAGGCATGGCCGACGTTGTCATTTGTGGCGCGGTCGATTTTCCCTTAGTTGAACCCATCGTCGCGGGGTTTGCCACAATGAACGGGGCCTATTGCTCCAAACCCGGAAGGGCGGAGGAACCAGCAAGCAATGCCAGCCGTCCGTTTTCGGCTGATCGAAGAGGGTTCGTGGTCTCCGAGGGGGCCGGCTGTGTCGTCATCGGCACGAAAGCATTCGCCGCCGCCCATGGGCTGGATTACAAGGTCGAGGTAGCCGGGTGGGGCATGACATCCGACGCCTGTCATTACGTGGCACCCCATTTGAAGACAGTAACCCGTTGCATCGCTCAGTGCATCTACGACGCAGGTATATCGCCTCACGATATCGACGCCGTCAATGCCCATGCGGCTTCCACGAAGGTCGGCGACAAGGTGGAATACGACGCCTTGAAGGAAGTATTCGGGGATGCCATGCCGCCGATCTCGGCAAACAAATCTCTTACCGGTCACGCGATGGGAGCCTCCAGTGCGATCGAATCCGTTTTTGCCGTAGAGGGAATGCTGAACGGAATTTTGTTGCCGACTATTAATTATTCGCCGGATCCCTCGATGCTTCTGGATTGCACGGCCGAAGGTGCTCGCCGGCTCGAGCAGGAATATGTGCTAAAAGATGCCTTCGGCTTTGGCGGGTTCAATTCATGCGTCGTTTTTCACAGGATAGCGTGAGGAGAAATGAAAGCCCCAAGAAATAGAAAGGTATTCGTTGTGGGATACAGCGTCGCCACGCCGTTGGGAAAAACCTTCGACGGGACGTGGGAGCGGGCCGTTCGCGGCGAGGCTGGTTTTCGCAGGCTGACCAGGTCTCGAACCACTTCTCTCGCCAACGTCGTAGGAGAGATTCCCGACTGGGACCCGATGGCTTTGGACTTTGTGGACAAAAAGGAAGCTTATAATTGGAACGCCGCCTATGTCTTGTTAACCATGAGCGTCTGCAAAGAAGCCCTGTCGCATGCGGGTCTGGAGATCGACAATGAAACCGGCCCCAGGACGGCCTGCCTGATAGGTTCCGCCCTAAACGGGGCGGATGCCTATCGCATTGCCATGGACAACTATGTGAACGAAGGACCGTACAAGGTCAGCCCTTATCTGCTTCCAAACCTTTGCGCCAACCTGCCCGCGGGAAAGGCCGGTATGCTTTTGGGATTCACAGGCCCAGTCTTCTCCCCCCAGGGTGCGTGCGCTTCTGGAAACCACGCCATCGGCCTCGGCGCCCGGATGATCAGGGACGGCGACTGCGACTTCGTTCTAGCCGGGGGCGTCGATGCCTGTCTTGTTCCGGAGATCGTGCAAGGCTTTGCCAACATGAACGCCACGATCAAGGTTAGTCCCGAGGATCGCGCCCATGAGGACCCGACTCAGGCCTCCCGGCCTTTCAGCGTCGACCGGAAAGGCATCGTTCTTTCTGAGGGGGCCGGGGTTCTCGTCTTGGCCGCCGAGGATCTGCTCTTGGCGTACGGCTTGACGCCTAAGGCCGAAGTCGTGGGGATCGGCTGGACTTCCGACGCCCTACACTACACCCGACCCAACGCGGAAACGATCGTGCGTGCTATGCGGGAAGCCATAGAAGACGCCTGTCTTGAGGCTGCTGACATCCAATACGTTAGCGCCCACGGGACGTCTACGCCCAAAGGTGACACTACCGAGATCGGCTGTCTTCGAACTGTGTTCGGCCCCGCTCTCGAGAGGATTCCTGTGTCTTCGAACAAGTCTCAAATCGGACACACCCTCGGGGCGTCTGCCGCGATTGAAGCCGCTTTAGGGATCGAAGCTATGCGCCAAGGGCTGGTTCTTCCGACTGTAAACCATGTTCCCGACCCCGCCTTCTCGGATGTGGATGTGGTCCCGAATAAGGCCCGCGCCTATCGATACGAACTGTTTCTTTCTAATGCTTTCGGGTTCGGAGGCACCAACTGCTGCGTTGTCTTTCGAGGGGTATAACATGAGACCGAAACCATTTGTCCCAGAGACTTTCAACGGAGACGAACGTTATGTGAGGGACAAGACCGACGGACTCGTGTGGCACAGATGTCGGCAGCGCATCCTTTATGCAGATACGGATCGATCTCAATGCGTTTACCACGGGAATTACCTGCGCTATTTTGAGTTTGGCAGGGCTTCGTTGATGCGGGATACCGCCTACCCGTACCGGGAGATCGAAGAGAGTGGGTATGTGTATCCGATTATCGAGATCGGCGTCACCTACCACAACCCGCTCTGTTATGACGATTCTATCGTTGTCTATACGCGTCCCGTGACGCTCGAACTGGTTCGGATAAGGTTCGATTATATCATCGGACTCGAAGAGACTTATGAGATCATCTGCAAGGGATTCACGCGACATTGCGCCGTGAATAGTTCCGGCAATCCAGTGAAGGTAGACAGCAAAACGGCCTATTTATGGAAAACGTTTCCCAAGTGAACGAGTCGGTCCGCATTCCCGTCGACCTCCTCATTCATCCCTATCTGCTGGACCATCGCTTTGAAGGCAGCGTCATCTATCCCGCGGTAGAAGCGATGCAGACCCTTGCAAAGGAGGTGAAGCGGCTTTGGCCGAATGCGGATGTCAACTCCATATGCCGTGCCCGGTTCGACAAATTTCTCTACATCGACCCGAGTGCCTCTCGCGTACCCGCCTGGATCGACGTCACCGTACACGAAAAAGGAGACATCGCCGCCGCGCTCCTTACCAAAAGCAGGTCGAAACAACACGCCATCACACGCGTCAAGGAACACGCCGCACTCTGTTTCCCTCTCCTCCAACCGGATCTCCCCGAGCCGCCCATTGATCTGATTTCAGCTCTCGAAGGGATCTGTCTTGAAATCCCTCCAGGGGACATCTATCGGTACCTCGTTCCCTTCGGTCCCTCTTTCCACAATGTCAGAAGCACCCTCCTCATTTCCGAAGACGGGGCCATCGCGTGGACTTATGCGCCTCCAGCCCCCCCGGCCGGAGAAGATTTTGCCGGCCTGCTGGGGTCTCCTTTTCCCCTCGACGCCTCATTTCATGCGGCTTGTGCCTGGGGCCAGCAGTACGGAGGAATCGTCGCCTTTCCCGTGGGGATCGAAAAGAAGGTCCTGTTCAAACGGACTAAACCAGGCGAGACCTATGTCAGCCGGATCCTCCCCCTTCGCGCAGAGCCGGGACAGCTCGCCTTCGATATCTGGATCTACGACGAGGGAGGGACCCTATACGAGGCCGCCTGTGGCGTGCATATGAGGGATGTGAACGCAGGGCACATGAAGTCGCCCCCGTGGGTGATGGACAGGGGCACGAAACCTCCCTTGGAGAGAATGAGAAACTGTTGCCGCGGCATCTCAGTGGTGGAGTTGAAATCGATCCTACCGTTCGCCGAAAGGTCTCTTTCGGATCGTGAAAGAAAACGCCTGGAGGGACTGGGAGAGACTCGCAGGAGGAGCTACCTGGCGGCCCGATTGGCCTGTAAACGCCTCTACAGGAGGCTGAGAGGAGGCGACCTCGACACTCCCGCTTCCGACATCACCACCGTCTGTGCCGATCAGACCCGTCCCTGCTGCCCTCTGAGTGGTCATGAATCACCGGTTTCCTGTTCGGTGTCGCACGACAAGCGATTTGGCATCGCAGCGGTTTGCGATAATCTTGTCGGCGTAGATGTGGAAAGGATCTCCGAGCGGGTCTTAAAATCGCGGCATCTGTACATGAGTGACTCGGAACAACTCCTCGTCCGGGAGGCGGCTCTGGGTGAAATGGAGGCCGCGGTCAGGATATGGACGATCAAGGAAGCAGTCGCCAAGGCCTTGGACATGAACCTGGCTGAGTCGTGGAATCGCGTTGAGGTATGCACGGTCGGTGCTTTCGAGAGCAAGTTTCAATTGAATGACCACGACTTCCTGACCGCAGTCCACGAGACGGTGGGACGGCATCTGTTTACACTCGTTTGCACAGCCTCACACTCGGATGGAAGTGCGACAGTCTTCGGTTTTGGCCAGCGTTTGCCCACCTCGAAAGACAGAGTGATGAAAACGTTGGTCGATGCGGGAAGAGGGGATGGTGACCTGGGTGGAAAAAAGTGGAGAGATTGATGATGACTAGTTTTAGATGCCTGACAGGGATCTGGCGTACGCGCCGGCGCATACTGACTTTTGTTTTTTGCGGGATCGGCTTGTTTCTGTCTTGTGCCGCCCATGCGAAATCAGTTGAAGGAGACGTCTCTGGAGAGTCTAATTCCCCTTTCACACGCAACAGAATGTCGATTCAGCTGGTTTCGGGTGCGGTTTTTTCTCCCTTCATCTGGAAGATGCAAAGGCCGAAGTTGGATTTCTTTCAGACCAACCTGCGCCTCGGATGGATGCTGACCGAGCCGGGTCGAGGGCACTCGATCTTGAGGGGCTGCCATGAACTGCTCCTGGAGTTTACCCATGCTGTTATTTTCTCGGGCGGGGGCCATTACATGTATGGGATTACGCCTCTCGGACGGTACAATTTCGTTCAGCCCAATGCGAAGTGGGTTCCCTACTTTCAAGGCGGTGTGGGGATCATCTACACCGATGCATACAAGGATAAATCACAGAATGTGATCGGGCAGGCCTTCGGGTTTACCCCTCAGTTCGGTGTAGGACTGCAGTATTTTGCGGGGAAGGCGTGGTCCATCGACTTAGAAGGAAAATTGGAGCACATTTCCAATGCGGGCATGAGCAGCAGAAATGAAGGGGTCAATGGAGGCGGAATCTTTCTCGGGGTGACCTGCTTTTTAGAGGGGACGCCTGCGGCAGATCATTGAAAACTTAAGCTGGTCATGCGACGGACTTCAGCGGCTCTTGTGCGTCAATCTTTCAACGGCAACTCGTGTGGCCCAGCGCAGAAAAATCTTTGAATATTTTGCACCCGCTAAATACATGCCGAGCAAAAAAACCAAGTGGGACAGCCCGTAGAGTAACGGCCCGCCAACCGCTATTAGCGGAGGCATTCGCCAATGGATCGACAAGGCGGCTAGCACGCTTATCGCCGGCCAGCCGATGAGATAACTGATCGCTATAGCGGATATTCCGAGCAGAACCCGGACCGAAGGCTTTTCCTGAAACGCGCTAAGATCAGCCCGGTCCTCGATTGCTTTGCGCACATAATCGGTTTGGGCAAGTTTTTCAAGTAGTTTCATTTTCATCCACGGCCAGAGGCAGCATCCAAGACGGCGCGCGATTCTCTCCTCCCCCTCCTACGGTCCGGAGTTTTGTCCTCGGCAAATGACGGGGAGAGCGCAGAGAGGCGTAAAAGAAGGCGCCAAGAAGCTTCGAGGGAAGTGAAGATCATAACGGCTGGAAAACGACTGTCAAGGACAATATGAAAAGGGGTTTAAACAGAGGGTAAATGCACCCTCGCCGGATAACCATGGAGGCCTTCAACCTCGATCATTGTTGGGAATTTTTCGACAGCATCTACTGTATCTCTCTTAGGGAAAGACAAGACCGGCGAAGAGAGGCAAAGATGCAGTTCGACCGCGTGGGCCTGTTGGAGAGAGTCGAGTTTTCCCTCGTGAACAAACACCCGGAAAACAACGAACAGGGGATTTATGAATCTCACTTGGCTTGCATCAGAAAAGGCATCGAAGTCGACGCGAAAACAATCTTGATCTTCGAAGACGACATCCTTTTTGAACGGTTCAGCCGTAGCAGGCTCAGACATTGCGTCGACTTTTTGTCGGCCGTTCCCGATTGGAATCTCCTCTTTCTTGGATGCTTGGTCAAGAGCAGCAAGAGAACAGTCGATGCAAACGTCCTCGAGGTGAAATATCGAAGCTTGGCTCATGCCTATGCTATAAACCGCAAGTTTGCCGAGGTCTTAGTCGAACAGCCGTGGCAGGGTTTGGCCTACGATCAAATGCTCAGCTCTTATGAGCGAGGCTGCTACGCCATCTACCCTTCCCTTGCTTTTCAGAGCAATTCCGCTACGGACAACGCCCAATGCCTACGGTTGGATAGGTTTCGACGATTGTGTGGGGGACTGCGGCTTATCCAAAAAATTGATGAGGCCTATCATCTTCACAGGAGAAATTTTATATTCTTCCATCTTCTTTTGGCCTCCATTGTCCTGTTGTGGCTCTTCTAACCCTGTCAGACAGGCTTTCAGGCTTTGGATTTTAGAATGAGACCGAAAATCTTCAACCCGTACATACTGATTGCGACCCTCCTAGCCTTGTCCTTGCTGTTCGCTGTGGGTTTCCACCGGTTGAAAGTCGACACGGACATCATCAATTATCTGCCCGAAGATCCCATCATCCAAAACGCCATGCACGTTTTCAAAAATCACGAAATCCAGGATCACGTTGTGATTGACGTTTCTCTCGAAAAAAGAGGACTGGATCGACTGGTCGAATACGGCGACAAAGTCGAAGAGGCTTTGAGGGCCGATGGACTGTTCAAGACCGTTGGCTTGCGGAATTTCGCAAACTCAATGCCCGCCTTGGCGAGCTTCATCACAAAAGATCTCCCAGTGCTGTTTGACGAAAAGGAGCTGAACGAAGAGATTCGGCCTCTAATCCAGCCGGAAGCGATTCATAAGCGATTGGAGGAGCTTCATCGAAATTTGATGAACCTGGACAGCATCGGCCAGGCCGAATTCATCGAAAATGATCCCCTTGGACTAAAAAAATTTGTAATGGCCAGGTTGGCGTCGTTGGCCCCCTCCCAAAATGCCCATTTTTATAGGGGGCAACTCTTATCCTCTGACAATAGACACTTGCTCGTGATCGCTTCTCCTAAGGGTTCGAGTACCGATACCCGATTTTCCCGTAAAGTGGTCGAGGCGATAAGCAAGATCGCCAAATCGCTGGGTCAAGAGGCATCCCAAAGGGGAGACCGCCTGACGCTGACCCCTGTAGGCGCCTACCGCGTTGCGCTCGACAACGAGCTGATCGTGAGAAGGGACGTCAAAGTAGCGATTCTCTTCGCGACCGTAGGTATTGCGTTGCTGCTCGTCTTGGCCTTTCCGAGGCCTTACATGGGGTTATTATCCCTTTTCCCATCGATCGCAGGGACCATGCTGGCCTTTTTTGTCTTTTCCTTGCTACACCAATCGATATCGATTATGGTGCTCGGATTTGGGGGTGCCATCATATCTATTACCGTCGATCATGTGATCGCCTACCTTTTGTTCCTTGATCGCCCCCACTGGACCTGCGGAAAAGAGGCGTCGCGAGAGGTCCGTTCAGTAGGCCTACTCGCCTTACTCACGACCGTGGGCGGCTTTGAAGGGCTCTCTCTTAGCGGATTTCCGATCCTCGAACAGCTCGGCCAATTCACGGTCCTCGGAATGTCTCTGTCGTTTGTCTTCACTCACTTCGTTTTCCCATTGATCTTTCCATCGATGCCTCCCTCCAGGCCGCGAACGTTGCCCCTTCAAAAGGTTGTAAACAAATTGGCTCGATTCGGGAAAAAGGGTGCCTTAGTCGCCTTCTGTTTTGCCGCAGTCATGCTTTTCTTCGCGAAGCCTGAATTCAACGTCAACCTTAGTTCCATGAACACCGTGAGCAAGGAAACGGCAGCCGCTGACAAACTCCTCGCAGATGTTTGGGGAAACGTGACCAACAAGATTTTTTTGATGGTTGAGGCGGACAGCATCGTGGACCTGGAGACCAAGGAGGATCGACTCCTGAAAAGGCTGGGCCCGGAACTGTCCTCGGGCGCTTTGTCATCAGGCATCGTCTCTTCGATGATCTTTCCGGGAAAAAGTAGGAGAGATGCGAATTTGGTGGCCTGGAAAAAGTTTTGGAACAGCGACAGAATCTCGGCGCTCAAGAAAACGGTGAAAAAGACCTCTGCCGAGCTCGGCTTTTCAACAGCAGGCTTTGAAACCTTTTACAAAACCCTTGAACCCTCGTGGCGTCCGGCGGGAAACTTCAACGTCCCCGAAGAGTTCTACCCCCTTCTTGGCATGAAGAAGAACCCCGACGGATCATGGATACAGATCTCAACTTTCACAACCGGCAAATCCTTCGATAGCGAGCGATTTTACGCGGAGCATCACAGTCTGGGAAGCATCTTCGATCCGATGCTCTTTTCTAAAAGGCTCGGCCAACTTCTCTTTTCCACTTTCCTGAAGATGCTCGTCATCATAGGGGCGGGCGTGGTTGTGCTCGTTTTCCTATTTTTCCTCGACTTGAGGTTGACCCTGGCTTCGCTGCTGCCGGTCGTGTTCTCGTTCATCTGCACCCTGGGCGCTCTGAATCTCCTGGGCCACCCCCTCGACATTTCGACCTTAATGCTCTCGATTGTCGCCATAGGAATGGGAATCGACTACTCTCTATTCTTTGTCCGAAGCTATCAAAGATATGGCGATGCCTCACACCCCTCCTTCGGCCTTATCCGCATGTCTGTTTTCATGTCCGCAGCCACCACCTTTGTGGGTTTTTGTGCCTTGTGCTTCGCCGAACACAATCTCTTGAGGAGTGCAGGTCTGACCTCGACCCTGGCCGTCGGATTTGCGCTGACAGGGGCTTTTTTGATCTTGCCGCCGGTTATGGAACACCTTCTTCAGGATCGCAAGAAGGACATCCTCGAAGGTCGGACGCCCGCAGAGAGAGTTCTAAGACGATACCGGAACATAGAGACATACCCGAGATTGTTCGCGCGGTTCAAGCTGCTTTTAGATCCCATGTTCATAGAACTGCCAGCCCTTTTGAACACCCATCAAAACGGCGTGCGGACAATTGTCGATATCGGGGTTGGCTACGGCGTGCCGGCGTGTTGGTTTTTGGAGTGCTTTCCAGAATCGAAGGTGTACGGCATCGAGCCTGACCCTGATCGAGTGGGTATTGCGTCCAAAGCGATTGGAAAAAGGGGGCTTATCACCCGCGGCCGCGCACCGGAAATGCCGCAGACGCCGACTTTGGCTGATATGGCGACCATGTTGGACATGATGCATTATCTGGACGACGAGGGTTTGAAACTTACGCTGAAGAGGTTGCACGGCAGTCTTTGCCGGGAAGGCTTTGCGATCATCCGAACGGCGCTCGTTCCTGAAAGGAAATTCCCATGGACATGGTGGATGGAGAATCTTAAGCTAAAGGCTCACGGAGTTCCAACCTATTATCGTCCCCTTGATGAAATCGAAAAAAGGATGATCGAGGCTGGATTTGTTATCGAGCACACCGCCTTTTCAGGGTCCAAAAAGGAATTAATCTGGCTTGTGCTGAAGATCAAACAGTGAAGGGCGTGAACCCCGACTTCGCCCGACGACCTTCTTCCTATGTCAACGCACCCTCGGTAGAAGCTTTGAAACCCATGAAAGTCCATCCAGGAATCTCTTCTTTGTCCATTGCCGA
This sequence comes from uncultured Desulfobacteraceae bacterium, assembly GCA_964443285.1. GTDB lineage: Bacteria > Desulfobacterota > DSM-4660 > Desulfatiglandales > Desulfatiglandaceae > CAYUCJ01. Next base: position 29,788 of record CAYUCJ010000001.1, read on the forward strand.
AAGACTCGGCCTCGTTTCTTTGCTGACTGCTGCCTTGCTTGCTTTTCTGGATGTGCGGCTTTCGACCATCCCTTTGGGTGGGTTCCTTCTGCTTTGCATCGTGTTTCCCTTTTTCCCTCGAAGCAATTTTTATTTACCGGTCGTCAGTCATGGCGTATCGGGGAAAAAGGCCGTGGCACTCACCTTCGACGATGGCCCTGATCCGCTGTCCACCCCAGAATTGCTCCGTCTGCTTTTGAATCATGGGGTGAAAGCGACGTTCTTCGTCACGGGGAAAAGGGCGTCCAAGCACCCGGAATTGGTGCGGGAAATTTTGGGCCAAGGGCATACCCTCGGAAACCACACTTACAGCCATGATTGTCTGCTGGCATTGAGGAGCACAAAGCGTCTGTTCAAAGAAATAGAATCAACTCAGGATGTTTTGGGTGGTTTCGGTATCAGGTGTCTGGCGGTCCGTCCCCCAGTGGGGGTTTCAAGCCCCAGACTTCGAAAGGTCCTTGAAAAGACAAATGCCATGAACATAAGTTTCTGCTGTCGTGCCTTAGATGGTGGCAACAGATGGATCGCCAACCTTTCAGAGAAGATCCTGAAACGAGTGCGTCCTGACGACATTGTCCTGCTTCACGATGCCCAGCCCAAAGAGGTCCGTCTCTTGCCCTTTTGGCTAAAGGAAGTCGAGTCGATTCTTTCAGGCTTGGAAGCAAAGGGCCTCGCCGTTCTCCCTTTGTCCGAGATCATTGGAAGGCCGGTGATGCTGACGGAAAAGAAGAAAAAAGGGGAAGGAGAGGGGGCGGTCTTCTAGGCGTAAGGACGCTTTTTCAGCGCGCCATGCAGCGTCCTACGAGTTCGCTTAAATCCCGAAGTTCGCTTTTCTCGAATTCGATCACGCCGCTTTTCTTCCATCTCAATTCCCCGTATGGAGCAATTCCCTCGGAAGGTGATTTCTCTATGAGGAAAAAGAGCGCACCAGGGGGTGCCTTGCTGAAAGCGTCAAAGGGGGGAGGGTGTTTCACGTTGTTGACGCCGAAAATCATCTGATCGCATTCTCCCAAGGCGATGCTGCCCAACGCCAGCCTCAAACAGGTCAGCCCGAGAGGACAGGGCTCGTTGACGACGAAGGCCTTTCCGGTAATCCCGAATCGGATGGCCGCCTCACCAAGAAAACTATTGGATAGAGTGTAGGCGAACAAGGCGGGGCTTGCACCGGTACCCCCCTCGCGCATGACTGTTTCATAATAATTGAGATCGATGCCGAGGCAGCCGTACTCAGTGGAAACAATGACGCCGATGTTTCTCTTGTGCGCCCATCGATCCATTTCCGCGTCTTTCAGGGCGAAGGAGATGGCGGCAATGCCAACCTTCGAGTATTCGCCCATCCGCCTGAAACTTGGGTATGGCTCTTCGAACAGTCTTTCGTGCTCGATGTTGGGCAATGGGCCCTCGCCGAAGGCAAATTCATCACCATCCCTTGCGCATCCCATGTTGGTTGCGGTGACCCAGCCGATTCCCGTGACGCTCGCGATCACGCCTGTTGCTCTTTTCCCAGTACGAGGGCGGCATTGATGCCGCCGAAGCCTGAATTAGCGGTCAACAAATAATCTCCTGAAATGGAGAGGGGTTCTCGGCTGACCCATCCCTTTGCCTCGGACATCGGATGGGTAAGGCCCACAGTCGGGGGGATTTCTTTAGAGGAGAGCGCTTGTAGCGCCATGGCAACCTCAACCCCCCCAGCAGCCCCCAGGCAATGCCCGACGGCGCCTTTAACCGAGTAGACGGGGATCCTCCTTTTTCCAAACACCTTCCGGAACGCGGTAAGTTCCATAAGGTCATTGTACACGGTGCCTGTACCGTGTGCACTCACGGCGGCGACCGCTTCGCTTGCCAACCCTGCCCTTTTCAAGCTAGATAATATGGCTTGTTCCAATCCGCAACCCTCCTTGTCTGGAGCCGTGATATGGGTCGCATCGCTTGCAACGCCCCAACCGACCACATTTCCAAGAGGAGGGCGGTTCTCCTGCTTCGCCCGGTCTCTGCTCATCAAAAGCAAGGCTGCTGCCCCTTCTCCAAGTGATAAGCCCTGCCGGTCACGGTCGAAGGGTTTACAGGGAACGGGGGACAACGCTTTGAGAGCCGAGAATCCTGAAAAGGTGAATTCGGCAACTAGGTCGATACAGCAGACCAACACTACGTCGGCTCTTCCCAAGGCGATCAACCCAGCTCCTTGAGCTAACGCAATGGCAGAGGAGGCACACGCCGCACTGATGTTGAACCCCTGTTCGATCAGCCCCAGCTTTCTCGATACGAATCGAGAGATGGATGAAAGCGAAATATCCTCGATCTTGGCGGGCTTCCCACTTTGAGATTTCTCCAAGTTGTCGATTCCCGCCTTTGCGGTGGCTGTGATAAGAAGGGAGTCAGGAGGGACAGGTGCCATTTCAGTGAATAGACGGTCAAGAAGCGGTCGTATCATGGATCCTCCGTCACACCGTTTCAGATCCGCGATACAGGCGGCATACTTGGAGCTGTAATTTTCTACAGGAAAGCGGGTTACACGTCTGACGGCTGTCTTTCCCGACAGGAGCCTCTGCCAAGAATCTCGAAGATTGTCTCCTAGCGCAGTCACCATGGTTGCATCTGTAATCTGAACCTCCCGAATGCTGTGGAATTCTGAGTTTTGGTTTGTCTGCTTTGAATTCATATTATGTGCGAGCCACTTCGTTTAGAGGAAGCGTCCACTTATTCACGGGGCTTAAAAAATAGGGGCGATACGGACTTGTTTTTCAGGCGGAGCATAGGAAGATTGACTTTATGTGTCAAGCCCTATTTCCAGAAATTGTGGATAGGGTTTTATGGTGCCGAGAAAAGGGTTTACAAACGTTTAGCACAGAGTTTTCTCTTCTGTTCCGGATCGAGCAAGTATTGGGGGAGGCAAAGAATGCTCGCGCCCGCTTTAATCAATACACTCCTCTGCATGCAACGATACTTCTAATACCCTTACCTAACCTGAGCGATTCTTGAAAAAAAAGTCCTTCACCTGGAGGTAACTTACTGGTATAATTCTTAAAAGCTACTAAAAGAACAAGCCAGAAAGCCAAACCAAAGAGGTGGAGGGCTTCATGAATAGAAATAGCAAGAGTCAGCGACCTCCGGCATAGCCGGAGGCTTGAAATATGTGAACCGCTCAAAG
>CAYUCJ010000002.1:0-9822 GCA_964443285.1 uncultured Desulfobacteraceae bacterium
GAAGAGGAACCGCCGGCTCCTTAGCTCCGGCGGATGAGACGACACGTGTAAACAGCAGGTGAATGCAAATGGACAAAAAGAAGCTCATCCACTCGCTCCAGGAAATCGTGGGCGATTCCAATGTGCTTTTTTCCGATATGGATTTGACGCTTTACGGGTACGATGCTTCTCTTGATAAAGGCATGCCGGATGTCGTTGTCCTTCCGGGTTCCACCGAGGAAGTGGCTGGGGTGGTCTCCCTGGCTCACCGGGAAAGGGTCCCGATTGTCGCCCGGGGTTCCGGGACCAATTTGAGCGGAGGAACCGTGCCGAGCCGGGGCGGCATCGTGGTGCATCTTTCCCGCATGAACCGTATCCTCGAGATCGACATCCCCAATCGCACCGTCACCGTGGAGCCGGGTGTCATCACGCTGGACCTGCAGAACCGCCTCCTTGCAGAGGGGTTCACCTATGCTCCTGATCCTGCCAGCCAGAAGGTTTCCACGATCGGTGGGAACGTCGGGGAAAATTCAGGGGGACCCCACTGCCTAAAATACGGCGTGACCACAAACCACGTTCTGGGCGCTGAAGTGGTCCTCCATGACGGCAGCGTCGTCTGGTTGGGAGGAAAATCTCAGGACCATCCCGGCTACGATCTTATGGGCCTCCTGGTGGGGAGCGAAGGAACCCTTGGCGTGGTGACGAAAGTGATCCTGAGAATCCTCAGGGCTCCGGAGGCCGTGAAGACGATTCTTGCCATCTACAACACCGTCGAGGACGCGGGCAATACCGTTTCCGCCATCATTGCCGAGGGGATCATACCCGCCACCCTCGAGATGATGGATCATGTGGTGATGAAGGCCGTTGAAGCATCGGTCCAGGCCGGGTATCCCCTGGATGCGGCCGCGGTCCTGATCATTGAACTGGACGGGCTCCGGGACGGCATGGAGCGGCAGGCGGGCAAAATCGTGGAAATCTGCCGGGCCAACGGGGTGAGAGAAATCCAAACGGCCAAGGATGACGCTGAACGGGCCAAGTTGTGGGCCGGGAGAAAGGGCGCTTTCGGCGCCGTATCGCGGCTGCGGCCCAGCTACATGGTTTGTGACGGGACCGTCCCGCGCACCAAACTGCCTGAAGTGCTGAACAAGGTCCTCCAGGTGGGGGAAAAATATGATCTGCTGATCGGGAATGTTTTCCACGCGGGTGACGGGAATCTCCATCCGCTGATCCTGTTTGATGAAAGGGATGAAAAGGAGTTGGCCGCTGCCCATTCCGCTTCCTCGGAAATCCTGAAAATATGTGCCGAAGCAGGCGGGACGATCAGCGGTGAACATGGGATCGGAATAGAAAAACTGGATGAAATGTCCCTCATCTTTTCAGAGGCGGATTTCGAGGCCATGCGCCGGGTCAAGCAGGCCCTGGATCCGCAGACCATTTTGAACCCCGGAAAGGTGATCCCTGATGCACCATCCTGATGTTTTGAATGTGTGATGAAATATGCAGAAATTTGAGAGCATCTTAGGAAGTGATCACCTGCGGACTGACCACGAGACCCGTTCACGCTACGCCGTAGACGGCCTGCTGCCCCGGGCGGTCCTGTTCCCCGGTGAGGTGGAAGCGGTGGCGGGGATCGTCAGGATTGCCGGTGAGGAACACCTTTCCGTTGTCCCCTGGGGCGGCGGCACCCGGATGGGAAAAGGGTTCGCCCCTTCCGGTCTCGATCTGGTCATCAGTACGGAGCGGCTCAACAGGGTCATGGATATCGATGCCGGGAACCTGACAGTCACCGTCCAGGCAGGTGTGCGGCTGTTTGATCTCCAGGAAGCACTGGCCGGCGAGGAGAACCGGTGTTATATCCCTCTTGAGAAAGGGGGGAAGGCATTGGGTGAGAGCGTCTGTTCCCTGCGTGAGAACAGAGGCTGCTTTGTTCCCCTCGACGTCTCCGCGGGAAACAGGGCCACCATAGGGGGCATCGTCGCCGCCAATGCCGGCGGCCCGAGACGGCTGCTTTATGGGCTTCCCAGGGATGTCGTGATGGGGATACGTCATGTGGCCCCCACTGGTGAGATTATCGGGATGGGAGGCAAGACGGTAAAAAATGTGGCGGGGTACGATTTATGCAAAGTGATGATTGGCTCCCTGGGGACCCTTGGGATCCTGTGTGAAATCACCCTGCGGCTGCTTCCCCTTCCGGAGAAGAGCGGCACCTGGTTTTTTTTCTTCACTGGACTGAAGGAAACGGCGGCCTTTGTCGATGCGGTTTTTTCCCGGCCGCTTCACCCCTGCGCAATGGAAATCCTGAACCGCAGAGGTTGCGAAGACCTATCCCTGGAATGGCCCGGAAGTGAACAGAGAGGCCTCTACGGGGTTGCGGCGGCTTTTGAAGGTGCCGAGGAGGCAGTGGACCGTATGAAAGCGGAGGTGCAAACCCTGGCGGATGGAGCAGGTATCCTGGAGAAAATGTACCTGGCTGATGTTGACCATCGGGGATTCTGGAGTTCTTACGGTCCACCTGAAGGCGGGTCTTCACCCTATCAAGGCGAGGCGGTCTGCCTGAAACTCAATTATCCCGTTTCCTGTTACCGGGATATCCTGGAACGGGTGGAATCGGAAGGGATCGCTGATCACGTTTCGCTTTCATCGTACACCCACGCGGGAAACGGTGTGACCCGGATCTATCTCCTGGTGGAGGAGGGCTCCCACGATGGATCGAATGGGGTCGTGGATTTGACGGAAAGACTCCTTGCCCATGTTTGTGGCGTGGGCGGCAACCTGGTCGTGGAACAGGCACCGCCTGCCATGAAAGAACACCTGCCCGTCTGGGGCGCTCCGAGAGGCGACCTGAAGGTCATGCAGTGGATTAAGACGGCATGGGACCCGACGGGTATCTTTTCCCCGGGGCGATTCATTGCACAGGTGTGAGGCGTATCCGGAATGAACAGGGTTGAACTGAAAAAGATCTCTTACGACGAAGTGGCCAAGTGCAGCAGATGCGGCTTCTGCCTGCCGAGTTGCCCGATTTACCTGGTCCTCAAGACCGAATCCGCTTCTCCCAGAGGCCGCAACGCACTGACCCGGGCTGTTATTGAAGGCAAGCTTGGGTGGAGTGAAGATGTAGAGAAGACCATATTTAGCTGCCTGGGTTGCGGTGCCTGCACCACTGCCTGTTTCCCCGCCGTAAAAACAAGAGATGTGGTTGCCAAAGACCGGGAATGCCTGGTGACCGAAGGATTCTATCCAAACATCGCCGACAGGCTTGCCGGGTATGTGGAAGCACGGCACAATATCTCCAACGAGGACAATGAAGAGCGGGGGGACTGGCAGGAACTGCTGGGAGATCTTCCGGAACATTATTTTGAAAAGGAACGGACGGATGTGCTCTATTTCGTGGGGTGCGTTGCCTCTTTTTTCCCCATGGCCCAGAAGATCCCTGCAAGCATGGTTCGCATCATGGAACGGGCCGGCGTTGATTTTACCGTTCTCGGAGGGGAGGAGTGGTGCTGTGGATACCCGCTGATTGGTGCGGGCATGCCGGAAAAGATGACAAGCCTCATGAAGCACAACCTCCAAAAGGTGAAAGAGACCGGGGCCGGACGGGTTGTTTTTACCTGCCCTTCCTGTTATCATACGTGGAAAACGTTTTACCAACCGGATGTAGAAGTCCTTTCTTCAGCGGAGTTCATATCCCGGTTGATTCATGAGAAACGGCTCCACTTCAATGACGTGGAAACCAACGTAACCTATCACGATCCATGCGATCTGGGCAGAAACAGCGGCGTTTTCGAGCCTCCGAGGGAAGTGCTCAAGTCCATCCCGGGCGTCCATTTGGTGGAGCTTGCCAACAACAGACAAATGTGCACCTGTTGCGGCGGGGGCGGGAACCTGGAAATGGTTGACCCGGAACTCTCCGCCCGGGTGGCCCAGATGAAAATAGATGAGATATTGGCAACAGGTGCCGATACCATCGTATCTTCCTGCCAGCAATGCCTTCGTACTATTGCCTCGCGGGCCAGAAGAAAGAAAATATCATTGAAGGTGAAGGATTTGACGGAACTGGTCGCAGAGGCCCTCTGTTGAGAATGCGAGTCATCAAGGGTCCCCCCATGGTTGGTCCTGCCGAAGGCTTCTCCGCTAGAAAGGAGAGTAGTATCATGTTGATTAAGCGTAACCTGTTCGTGTTGCTGGTGATAACAGCCTTATGGATCTGCGTTTCCGGACCCCGGGCTCGAGCCGAAGAGCCGAAATCCTCAAAGGAAAAAGTGGCGGAGGTGAACGGCGCCATTATTACCCGCGGGGACCTCGATCGTGAAATGGTTGTCGTAAAGAAACGATTTGGCCGCACGGGACGAAACATTTCAGGCGCCCAGCTTTCCCAATTGGAAGGAAATGTCCTGGACAGTCTTATCGGAAGAGAACTGCTTTTTCAGGATGCCCGAAAGGCCGGAATCCAGATCGGTGACGAGGCCATTGACAAGCAACTGGAAACCCTCAAAAAGCGGTTTCCGGAAGAGAAGGATTTTAAGAACGCCATGGAACAGATGCATCTGTCGGAACAGGATGTCCGAGGGCAGATCAGGCAAGGAATGACGATTCAGAAATACGTGGAAGGAAAATTCATAAATCGCATTTCGATCGGGGAAGAAGAGACCAAGGCCTATTACGACGGACACCAGGCGATGTTCAAGAAACAGGAAGAGGTGCGCGCCAGCCACATCCTGATCAAGGTTGATCCCAAGGCCGATGAGAAGACAAAGCTGGCCGCCAGGCAGAAACTTGAAGGGATACAGAAAGAGCTTTTGGGGGGTGCGGACTTCGGAAAACTTGCCAAGAAATACTCTGAAGGGCCGAGTGCCGCCAAGGGGGGCGACCTGGGCTATTTCCATCGTGGGCAGATGGTCCCGCCGTTTGAGAAGGTCGCCTTTGCTCTTAAACCGGGTGAGATCAGCGACATTGTTGTGACCCGTTTCGGATACCACCTGGTGAAGGTGACGGATAAAAAGCCGGGAAAGACACTTGCCTACGCGGAGGTCAAGGACAAGCTGAGCCGCTATCTCAAGGAAAAGAAGGTTGGAAAAGCTATCGACGACCACGTGCAGGAACTGAAAAAAGTCGCCAAGGTCAAGAGATTCCTGGCAGTTCAACCTTGAAATGGACCATTTTTTTTCTTGACCTTTGGCGAAATTACTGCTTAAGTTCAACAAAAATGTGGCCCGGCTACCCCTGCGGGTCGATTTTACTCTGTTGTGATGTATTCCGGCCAGAGTGGCGACCTTAGGCATGGGAGCATTTGAGTTTTCTTGAAAGGAGGTTTTGCACTTTGGCAGACGGTACAGTGAAGTGGTTCAGCGACAAGAAAGGTTATGGTTTCATAGAACAGGAAAACGGCCCGGACATCTTCGTTCATTATTCATCCATCAACAGCACCGGTTTCAAGACCCTTGCGGAAGGGGAAAAGGTCACTTTCGAGGTGGAGGAGAGTGACCGGGGACCAGTGGCAAAAAACGTCAGCAAGATTTGATGGCTTTGTAAGAAGTCCCTGGTCAGACTTCATCACAACCCCATCGGATTTTCTGATAGAACCGAACCAATATAAGGCATCCTGTTGCAGGGGGCACAGCAGGATGCCTTTTTTTTAGAAAATAGGGGTAGACGAGGAGGATCATCATGGGATTGGGTAACCGGATTGGTTGAGGTTGGTCCGGAAGGTCCTTACCAGGTCCTGGACGGCCTTCATCCTTTTTGGCTCAAGGAAAATGCCATAGATGGGGTCCTCTGTGGAAGCAGATCGGCCCAGGACCTTCCTTTCCAGTAGGGAAAGGGCCTCGATGGATTTGTCGCAGACCGGGTAATCCCGGTCATCTCTGAAAATGGCACCGTCCAAAGAAACCGGGGAGAGGTTGTTGATATCCACCAGCCTGATCTGACCCTTTGGGGTCATGAGGAGATTGCCCACACCGGCGAGGTCCGGGACATGGTGGGCTTCTGCAATCATTTTCCGGATTTTTTCCACAAAAGAGGCCATCTCCTTCTTCGCACGGTTCACCCGATCCGAAAACATGGCCGCTTGGTCCTGCGTCTCCACGTGATTCATACGGGTCAGCAGTTCCTCGAGAATTTCATCACCCAGGGGACCCCACGGGTCTATTATTTCGCCTTCCACATAGTCCTGGAGCCCGCACAGGATGATATCAGTCCGGCCTTCCCTCACATAAGTCACGAGAAATTCATTGGACCTGGCCATGTGATCCGGGGCGAGGAATTTGGAAATCAGTTTGACGCGTCCGATTTCATCCAGGGCCGCCGGAAGATCTGTGAAACGAGCCCTGAAGATCCTGAGCATCTTGAGAGAAACGGCCCTTGGAAAGTGGATGTCCTCTCCCACCTTGATTCCGTGTCTTTCCCTTTCCAGGTCTTCCGGGTTGAGGACTTCCAGGATATGTGACCGCAAACCCGTACGATAGTATCTCCGGAAGGCGTATCTGGCCGGATGTCTGATGAAATTCAGGGCAAGGACGTCGGCGGCTTCTATGTAGGGTTTGTCTCGAATATCCATCTCTGGTCCGGGGCAGAATATATTATAACCCCTTTTCACCGAATGGCCGGTTTCATCCCGTACCCGCCGCCGCCCGGTGTTTCAACACGGAGGCGATCGCCTTTCTGAAGAGACATGGTAAATTTACTCCCCTTCTTCTGTGCCTTTTCCTTGCTGATCACGAAATTTTTTCCCACATGGCCAGGTGCACCACCAAATAGCCCGTAAGGAGGGATCTTCCTCCTTTCAGAGAGGACCGTCACATCGGCTTCGGCGAGCAGTTCAATCTCTCTGACAATACCGTCACCCCCCCTGTGGAGTCCCTCTCCACCGGTTCCACGTCGTATGGAATACTCCGTCACCATGAATGGGTAGCTGTATTCAAGGGCCTCTACGGGTGTGTTCAGGGTGTTGGTCATGTGGCAATGGACCGCACTTTCTCCGTCGCACTTGTTGGAGGCCCCCATCCCCCCTCCGATGGTCTCATAGTAGGCAAAGGGGCTGCCTTTCCGTGGGTCCATACCTCCAATGGTAACATTGTTCATGGTACCCTGGCTGGCCGCCGGAATGGTTTCCGGCATGGCTTTGGAGAGGGCACCCAGCACCACATCCACAACCCGTTGGGACATTTCCACATTCCCTCCGGCCACGGCCGCCGGAAATTGTGCATCCACAATCGTCCCTTTCTTGGTGAGGACCGCTATGGGCCTCAAGCAACCCGCATTTGTGGGGATATCCCGCGTCACCAGTGAACGAAAAACATAGAGGACAGCGGAAAGGGTGATGGCGTACACACCATTGATGCTGCCTTTGACCTGTGGATCACTTTCGCTGAAATCAAGAGTTGCTTGATCCCCTTGAATGGTGATGGTCACACGGGCCGCAATGGGTCGGTCGGAAAGGCCGTCATCATCCATGAAGTCTTCAAAATCGTATACGCCGTCGGGTATTTCCCTGATCGTCTTTCGGGTGAGGGTTTCGGCGTAATCCATCAGCCCGTTGCTGTAAGAGCGAACGGTTTCGAGGCCATATTTTTCTATGAGTTCTTCCGTCCGTTTCACGCCCGTAATGTTCGCCATAATCTGTGCGGCAAAATCTCCCTCACGCTCTATGGGAGTCCTGACATTGTTGAGCACGAGGGCCATGATTTTTTCATCGATGACCCCTTTTTCAACCATTTTGATTGGCGGGATAATGATCCCCTCCTGGAAGATGGACGTGGAAATGGGCATTGAGCCGGAAGTCATGCCGCCCACGTCGGCATGGTGGGCCCTGTTGGCGACAAAAAACGAAGGACTCTTCCCGCCGGCATAGACGGGCGCAACCAGCGTGATATCGGGAAGGTGGGTCCCTCCCTTGAATGGGTCGTTCAGGACGACCATGTCTCCCTTGTGCCAGGCTGTAACCTGAATGGCGGCCTTTACGGACATGGGCATGGATCCCAAATGGACCGGTATATGGGCCGCCTGGGCGATCATGTCACCCGCCCGGTCAAAGACGGCACAGGAGAGGTCGCGCCTTTCTTTGATGTTGGGGGAAAAGGAGGTCCTGGTCAGGGTCACCCCCATCTCCTCCGAGATGGAAGAAAACCGGTTTTTGAAGACCTCCAGCAGGATTGGATTGACAGTCATAGAAGCCCCTTTTCCTTACAGCGATATTTCAAGAATCATATTGCCGAACACATCCACAAGGCCCATGGCAAAGGGCGGGATTACGGTGGTGGAGGTATATTCGACGACAATGGCAGGACCAGGGATCCGATTTCCACTGCGCAATGGCTCTCTGGAAATGATTCTTGTAGGGACGGTTTCATGGTCGAAGACCACGGGTTTTTCTCCAAGAAAGGCCTCGGCAGGGATAGTCTCCTGCGTCTCCCCAGCTCTTTGGATTCCGGGTTTTTCAGGCATCCCCCGTGCCCGGAGCCGGATGTTTACGATCTCGATGGTCTTGGCCTCGTTTCGGTACCCATAGGTCTTTTCATGGAGCCTGTGAAATCCCTCCACATAGTTTTCATCAAAGGGGACGATGATTTCATAGGACTGGCCCTCATAACGCATGTCCAGATACCTTTCCAGTACCATTCCCTGATCAGGGATGCCCTCCGCCCGAAGATCGTCTTGCCCTCTTTTTTCAATAGCCTCAAATTGTCCTGCAAGCAAATCAAAAGTGACATTGGCCTGGCTCTGCATAATGGTCAGGGAGTAGTCCTTGATGACATCGGCCATGATCATGCCGACGGCTGAGAGAATGCCGGGGTTCGGGGGTATGAGAACCCTGGGGATATTCAGGAACCTGGCCAGGAAGGCCGCATGCATGCTCCCGGCTCCGCCGAAGGAAAAGAGAGTGAATTCCCTTGGATCATAGCCCCGTTCAACAGATATGACCCGAATGGCCCTTTCCATGGCCGTGTTGGCCACGTCCAGGACGCCTTCTGCCAGTTCGACCGGCGTCAACCCCATCCGGCCGGCCATATGGTCGAAATGGGGGGTTAGCCTGTCTTTTTTCAGAGCCATATCCCCGCCCAGAAAGTGATCCGGGATCATCCTTCCAAGATAGAGATTGGCATCGGTCACCGTTATTTGGCTGCCTTTTCCGTAACAAATGGGCCCCGGGTCTGCTCCGGCACTCTCCGGCCCCACCTTGAGGGCGCCGCCTTCGTCGATCCGGGCAATGGACCCCCCGCCTGCACCCACGGTATGGATGTCTATCATGGGCACCTTGACGGGATATCCGGATATGCCGGCTTCCATGGTCAGGGAAAGATCATTGTCAATCAGGCAGACATCGGTGGAGGTGCCTCCCATATCGAAGGTGATGAGTTTGGAATAGCCGGCCACGCGGCCTATTTCGTGGGCTCCCACCGCCCCCCCGGCAGGTCCGGAGAGGATGGTCCTCACAGATTCCTTCATGGCCGTTTCAGCAGAAATGGAGCCCCCGTTTGACTGCATGATGCCCAGGGTGTCCTCCCGGCCCAGCTCCTTCATGAGATACCCGATATACCGCTCCATCTTCGGCGAGACATAAGCGTTGATCACGGTGGTGGAGGTTCTTTCAAACTCCCTGAACTCGGCAAGGATTTCATGGCTGAGCGATACCTGGAAACCTGCGCGCGATAGTATCTCCCGCACCTCCAGTTCATGGGAGGGGTTGAGATAGGAAAAAAGAAAGCAGACCGCCACCGATTCGACCTCAAGCTCTTTGAGACGCGCCACCAGTCCTCCGGCCTTCCCGATCTCGAGGGGTGTATGTTCTTCTCCCGTCTGCAGGATCCTGCCCTCCAGGCCGAATCTGAGTTCCGGTGGAATGATGTG
>CAYUCJ010000002.1:9922-22878 GCA_964443285.1 uncultured Desulfobacteraceae bacterium
TCCGTGAAGGTTCCCCCTGTATCCACTCCGATAATCATCTATTGCTCCTTAAATCCCCAGGAAGGCCTGAGCTCTTTTCCTGTCTCTTCCTTTGTTGCAGGAAACGCACGATATATCAGCCGGAATTGGTTTGGTCCGTAAGTGGAAAAGGCTTATCACAATGGCCAGGCAATTACATCAAAAGAAGTTCCAGAAGGACCAATGGGATTCAGCGATTATTTCCCGGCATGGCGGACGGCGGCCAAGGCGAGAGCCTGAACGGCGTCAAAGTAGGGAACATTCAGGTCTTTTTGTTTGAGAGCGAGCGGGATTTCGGTGCAGCCCGCGATAATGGCTTCCGCCCCCCGGCTGACAAGGCTCTCGGCCGCTGCAACGAGGGCGACGGTAATTTGGGTGCGGGATCTGGCAGGCTGAGCGTTCTTGATGTCATAGATGGCGGCCATGACAAGGGCCTGCTGATCCTCGTCACAGACAACAGTCTCGATCCCGTCCACGGCCAGCCTTTTTTGGAAAAGTCCGCCCTGGATGGTCCCGGAAGTCCCCATGAGCCCGATGGTCTTGATCTCTGGATGCGTTGCAAGGATATTTTCTGCAACCGCATCGAAAATGGAGATCAGGGGGAGCTTGATCTGTTGACGCAGTTCTTCCTGGAAAAAGTGGGCCGAGACGCAGGGCATGATGATGAAATCCGCGCCGGCCCGTTCAAGGGCCTCGCAGCCCTTCACCAGCATAGGCACCGGCGATGGGCCCCCGCTGACGATGGCGGCCGTCCGGTCGGGCACGTTGGGGTTGGAATCCATCACGACCCGAAAATGGTCCTGGTCCCTTTTGGCGGGTGTAGCCTCTATGATCTTCTTGAAACAATAAAGGGTGGCTTCCGGTCCCATGCCTCCCAGGATTCCGATGGTCTTTTTACCTTTCATACCCATATCTCGTCGGTGAGGCCTCATATTGTATCAAGCATCGTTTTGGCCCCGCTTGTTGAACGGTTAAAGGCATTGATGACTTTGTAAAAAGCTAATTCGCGCCGCAAGCGGCAGCCTGTGAGCAACGAAGAGGAGGCGTCCTGAGCTCTGTTGAATAAAGCGACTTCGTTGGAAGTCATCATCGTGCCCATGGACGGACTTTTTACGATTCCATCAAGACATTGAGTGGTTACATCAATTTGCAAAGGCATCCAAATAGGCATAGAGGGCGGGAGAGCCTCCTGTGTGGATAAACAAAATGTTCTCATCTTTGGTGAAGTAACCCTTTCGAACCAGGTCGATCAGACCCGCCATGGCCTTGCCCGTATAGACAGGGTCCAGTAGAATCCCTTCGGTTTGGGCCAGCAGCTTGACCGCCTCGACCATGCCGGGAGTGGGGAGAGAATATCCCGGGCCGACATAGTCGCCGAAACACAAAACAGATTCTCTGGGTATTTCGGCGTTGACCCCCACGTGGGCAGCGGTCCTTTGAACCAGGTCATAGACCATGGGTTCCTGATCCTCTTTTGTCCGGCTGACATTGATCCCGACAACGGGAATGTGGGCCTGGTTACCGTAAAATCCGGTCACCAGACCCGCATGGGTGCCGGTACTTCCGCTGGCGCAGACCACGCGATCCATCCTGAGACCTGAATCAAAGAGCTGTGTCAGGATTTCCTCTGCGCAGGCCACATACCCGGTCGCTCCCACGGGATTTGAGCCGCCGCCGGGAATGATGTAAGCCTTGCGGCCTTCAGCTGAAACCTCGTCCGCAACGGCCTCCATGGCCTCCGTCATGTTTGAGCCGGCGGGCACAACGGTGATTTTTTCCACTCCGAGCAAACGAAAAAGGAAGTTGTTGCCGCTGGATTTGGGATTGTAGCTGCCGGGCACGCGTTCCTCTAGAACCAGCCGGCATTTCAACCCTTCCTTCACGGCCGCCGCCAGGGTGAGCCTGCAGTGGTTGGACTGAACCGCCCCGCAGGTGATCAGGGTGTCGGCGCCCTTCTCGATGGCCTCGGCCACAAGAAATTCCAGTTTCCGGGTCTTGTTGCCGCCCCCGGCCAGTCCGAGCAGGTCGTCCCTCTTGATAAAGATGCTGGTCTCCCCAACGGCCCGGGAGAACCTGGAAACTTCCTCTATGGGCGTATAGCCCGGTGTGTAACGTCTGCGGGGAAAACGTGCCAGATTCATCTGTCATCTCCTCTTTATGGTAACTTTACTACCGCTTCCATTTCAATTTTGCCGTCCTTGGGTAGTGCCGCCGCCTGGACCACGGCCCGGGCCGGGAGAACACCTTTGAAATACTGGGCATAGACCTCGTTGACCGCGGCAAAATCATTCATGTCGGCCAGGAAAATGGTCGTCTTCACCACCCGGTTGAGCCCTCCACCGGCGGATTCAGCGATGGCCTGGACATTCCGGATCACCTGGTGTGTCATGGCACGGATATCCCCTTCCACAAAAACGCCGGTCCGGGGATCCAGTGCCAGCTGCCCTGAAATAAAAAGTAGATCGCCCGCAACAACCCCTTGGGAATAGGGTCCTATGGCGGCCGGTGCCGCCTCGGTCGATACGGCCTTCAAAGGCCATTCCTTTTCCATGTTTTGCCCTCCATTCAACGGAAAATAGTGAAACTGCTAGGTGTCTAAATAGTTCCTCGGGAGTCTCCGGGACATCCGTGTGACGATTTCATAGGAAATAGTCCCCGCCCTTGCCGCCACCTCATCGGCTGTTATTTCTTCAGTCCCCTGTCTTCCCAGGAAGACGAGCTCATCACCCACCCGGGCCTCTTCAAGACCGGTCAAATCCACCATGAACTGGTCCATACATACGGTTCCCACAATGGGGCAGCGCCTTCCCCTTACAAGGACCTCCCCATTGTTGGAAAGGGCCCTGGGGATACCGTCGGCATAACCCATGGGCACGGTGCCGATGAGGGATCTGCGGACGGTTGTGAAGGTGCAGCCATAACTCAGATGGGTTCCCTCGGAAACCTTCTTGACTTGCACCAGCCTGGCTTTGACCTCCATGGCTGGATGCAGCCTTATTTTCGGCCCGAGGGCCATTTGGGCATCAGGATAAAGACCGTAAAGGGAAATCCCGATTCGCACCAGGTCCAGATGCATGAATGGGAAGTTGATGGTGGCTGCGCTGTTGGCCATATGTTTGAGCCCAATTTGGATTCCGGCACGGTCCAGGTCTTCGAGGAATTGCCGAAAACGGGCAAATTGGACGTTTGCGAAATCGCTTTGCGGGTTGTCGGCCCAGGCCTGGTGGCTGAAAATGCCCTCAATGAACAGATTGGGCAGTTTCGCGATCTTGCCGATTTCCTGCAGGGCCTGCCTTCCCGCCCGGAATCCTATCCGCCCCATGCCGGTGTCCACTTTCAGATGGATCCTTGCCGATTTTCCCATTTCCCCGGACATCCTATCAAGCACAACGGCCTGGGAATAGCCATAGATGGTTGGCGTCAGACCATAACGCAGGAGGAGGGAAAAATCTTCTTCCGGTGCGTAACCGAGAATAAGCAAGGGCTCGTCAAAGCCCTTTTCCCTTAATTCCACACCCTCCTGGACCAGCGCCACCCCGAAACGCTTGACCCCCACTTCTCTCAAGACCTCGGAGACCCTGAGGACCCCGTGACCATAGGCATCGGCTTTGACAATCCCCATAATCTCCGCCTGGCCGGAAAGGATGCGCCTGAAGGCAGCAATATTCTTCTTTACGGCGGGCAGGCTGATTTCAATCCAGGCTGCTCTCAATCCGTCTTTCCTTTCTCAGGGCTTACCACACCCATCTCCCCTCCGACCTTGACAAAGGCCCCAATGGCCCGGTCCAGATCTTCCCGGGTCAATGCAGCAGAAATCTGGACGCGGATGCGGGCCTTTCCTTTCGGCACAACAGGGTAAGAAAAGCCGATCACATAGATACCTTCTTCAAGCAGTCGGTCGGCCATCCGGGCAGCTACCTTTGCGTCCCCCAACATGATAGGCACGATGGGGTGAACACCGGGAGTAATCCGGTATCCCGCTTCCTCCATCCGGGAACGGAAATACACGGTATTCTGCTCCAGCCTGTCCCGGAGTTCAGTGGAGGCCGAGACCATCTCAATGGCCTTTATGACCGCCGCCGCCACCCCCGGCGCAAGGGTATTGGAAAAGAGATAGGGTCGGGAACGCTGGCGAAGGATTTCAATGATCTCTTTCCGGCCCGTGGTAAATCCACCTGACGCCCCGCCCATGGCCTTTCCGAATGTTGAAGTCATGATATCAACGCGGCCCGAAACGCCGTGGTACTCCGGGGTTCCCCTGCCGGTCTTTCCCATGAAGCCCGTGGCGTGGGAGTCATCCACCATGACGAGTGCGTCGTATTCCTCTGCCAGGTCACAGATGGCTTCAAGGTTCGCCACAATGCCGTCCATGGAAAACACCCCGTCCGTTGCAATGAGTCTGAATCTTGCCCCGGAGGCCTCTTTGAGTTTGTCTCGGAGATCATCCATGTTGTTGTTTCCATATCGATACCGTTGCGCCCTGCAGAGCCTGATCCCGTCGATGATACTGGCATGGTTCAACTCATCGGAAATCACCGCGTCATTTGATCCCAGCAGTGTTTCAAAGAGCCCGCCGTTGGCGTCAAAACAGGAAGAATAGAGTATGGTGTCTTGGGTGCCCAGAAATGCGGAAACCTTCTGTTCCAGTTCTTTGTGCAACGCCTGGGTGCCGCAGATGAAACGGACGGAGGAAAGACCGTATCCCCACCGTTCAAGACCCTCTTTTGCGGCATCCACGAGTTCCTGTCTCCCGGAAAGCCCGAGATAGTTGTTCGCGCACAGGTTGAGCACGTTCCGTCCGTCGAGGAGGCCGATCTCTCCGCCCTGGCGGCTCGAGATCACGCGCTCTTCCTTGTAGAGCCCCCCTTGACGGATCTGCTCCAACTCTTGGATCAGGTGCTGCTTCATTTTTCCATACATCTGTTTCCCTCCCTGATATGTCAGAGTACGTGTGCGTTTTACCCAAATCCACCCTCTGAATTCTTAAAAAATGCGTCTATACGAGTGATTTGGTAAAATTCCTGATCACCAGCAAGATGCTAGATGCAAGGCGCCGAGGAGCGACCGAAGGCAACGCCGCAGATGACACCTTGATGGTGAATCAGGGTTTTATCCCAGGGGCTGGAACCAGTCCTTGAAACGATCATCGCGGAACTCACAGATAGCCTTCATCAGTTCGGATATTCTTAGAGTAACCGGGCCCGGTGCTTCACCCAATACGCGATCCTCTATTCGTTTAACAGGGGTCACTTTGATCCCGGTATGGCAGGTGAATATCTCATCAGCCGCCAGGAACGCCTCCGGTGTGATCTGTTCTTCCGAAGTCTCTATGCCCAGAGTGCGTAAGGCCTCGAGGATGGACATCCGTGTCACGCTCTGTAGGATATTCCCCAAGGGCGGGGTTTTGACGACGCCGTCCTTGACCATGAAGACGGATTCGATGGCCCCCTCGGCCACATGACCATCCGTCGCCAGCATGATGGCCAGGTCAAAACCCCGCTCCACGGCGTCTTTTCGGGATAAGACCCCATTGAGGTAGTTGGCGCATGCCTTGGCCTCAACCGGCACGGTGGCGGGATGCAGCTTGCGCCATTTGCTCAAACAGATGCTGATGGGTTCGGCCTTATCCAACCCCAGTTCATCGGTTTCGGGTATCGCGAAAACACCAAGATCCACTTTGGAATCCATGACCAGGGAAATCACCGCTTCTTCACTGTAATAGGCCAAAATCTTCGCCAGGCCGCGCCCGATGTTGTTGGCCTTGACCAGTTCAGCCACGGCCTTTGCCACATCGTCTTTTGTGTAGGCCATTTCCATCCCCAGGAGTTCCGCGCTCCTGAAGAGACGGTCCAGGTGCTTGTCCATGCGGAAGGCAACCGGACCGGCGGGACCTTGGTGAATACCGAATACATCAAACATGGCCGATCCCCGACTGAAACTGTGGGACATGATGTGTACGGTGGCCTGTCCCCATGGGACTGTTTTTCCGTTCACCCATACCTTCAGATGTTCGAACATTTCACTGCTCCTTTCTTTTTCGTCAAAAAAACCTAGAAATCCACATGCACACAGGTCATCCCGAAGGTGTCCGCCACAGCGGGGTAGCAGACCTGGCCTTTTATCACATTGAGTCCTTTCCTCAGGGCGGGGTCATCCGTCATGGCCTTTTCGATGCCCTTGTTGGCGATGGCGAGGCCGTAAGTCAAGGTGACATTGGTGAGGGCGATGGTCGAGGTGCGCGGCACCGCCCCGGGCATGTTGGCCACGCAGTAGTGCACCACTTCATCCACGATAAAGGTCGGGTTTTCATGGGTTGTGGGATGGGTGGTCTCGCAGCACCCGCCCTGGTCGACTGAGATATCCACGATGGCGGACCCCGGCATCATACGACGGATGATATCTTGAGTGACCAGTTTCGGGGCCTTGGCACCGGGAATCAGGACGGAACCGATAACCAGGTGGCTGTGGATGCACTCCTCCTCGATATTGGCCGGGTTGGACATAATGGTCACCAGGCGGGAGTCGGTAATGTCTTCAAGGTAGCGAAGCCTGGAGGGATTGTTGTCCAGGATGGAAACCTGGGCTCCAATGCCCACGGCCACCATGGCCGCGGAAAAGCCCGCAACGCCACCGCCGATGATCGTCACCCGGGCGGGTCGTACACCCGAAACCCCGGAAAGGAGGATCCCCATGCCCCCGTTCTTGGCCTCCAGGCTGAAGGCACCCATCTGGATGGAGAGCCTTCCGGCCACCTCGCTCATGGGGGAGAGGAGCGGCAGGGAGCCGTCGTCCAACTGGACGGTTTCATAGGCCACTCCCACGATCTTCCGGTCCAGGAGTTTCTGGGTCAATTCCTGATCAGCGGCCAGGTGGAGATAGGTGTAGAGGATCTGCCCGGGCTGCATGCGGTCAAACTCCGGCCCGATAGGCTCCTTGACCTTGATCACCATGTCCGATTCGCCCCAGACATGGTCGGGGTTGTCCAGGATCCTCGCCCCGGCCTTGATATAGGCCTCGTCCTTAAATCCGGAACCTAACCCTGCATCCTTTTCAACGAACACCTGATGGCCGTGATCGATGAAGGCCTTCACACCGGCGGGCGTGGCAGCCACCCTTTTTTCCGCCTGCTTGATTTCTCTAGGAACCCCCATTTTCATTGACTCTTCTCCTTTTCTTATCTAACAGCGATATTCAAAAATGTGAACAATCATAAAATATATGGAATCGAAGGCATTATTCTATTTATCTGTGTTTCCATTGGGTTGCATGAGCTTATCCTTTGGAAACAAACGCTCCTCTTCGGCATGTACTTCCATGGCGCGTTCAATTGCAGCGTGATCGCCTGATTTGATCGCTGTGAGAAGTACACGGTTTGAATTGAGCAGCCGCTGGGGGCCCTCAGGAAAAAGATCATCCAGTAAAGGCATATAACCTTTAAGGAGTATATCGTGAAACATGTTCCAGATGATGTAGAAGACGCTGTTGCCGGAGGCCAGGGCCAGTTTCTGATGAAATTCAACGGCAATGGGAAAGTAGGCATGTATGTCGGTCCCGCATGCTTCCATTTTTTGGAAGAGTTGCTCAAGATCCTCAATATCCACCTGGGTGGCGTTGCGGGCTGCAGAATGAGCGATGCCCAGCTCAACGTATTTTCTGACTTCCCAGACATCCTGAATGGACTGTTCATCCACATGGATCAGGGAGACCAGTTGCTCACGGATGGTGTCCAGATATTGGGTCAGATCGACCTTCCTGACCGATGTCCCCCGAATGCCCGCGTTGATATCGATGAGACCCATGACATACAGGATCCGCAAGGCTTCTCGAATGGTCGGGCGCCCCACGCCGAACGTTTCACTTAGTTCCCGCTCAGAGGGAAGAGAGTCCCCCGGTTCCAGCAGACCATCGAAGATGGCCGTCTTGATCTCGTCGGCGACTTTCTCATAGAGATGTGCACGCTTGACTTGTTTGAAGGGCAGTTTTTTTGTCATGGCAGTTCCAACAGCAGATAAGATTTGCTAATGGTAATACCATAAGACAACAAGCCGGTCAAGAAAGAAATGCATGGTTCGGATCCAACGGCGGGCGAAATGGACACCCTTGAACCCGGAACTTTGAACCTTTCTCATTGAATCTGGTGCAGAGATGGGTTTCGGGAAGGTCGTTTCAGTGTGTTCGCTAATCATCATTTGCTTTGAGAGCATTGACAGCGGAAATAAAGTGAGGTGACTCAGTTAACCCAGGACTGAAAAGCTGCTTTCCTGGTTGATCTCTCTCAAGCGCGAATAGAACCCTGCATTCAACATCAACTCCGTATATTTACATTTGATAACCACGGGGTCTTTGTCATGGTCTCGACCATTTTCGCAGGCGTCTATCAAGCGCGCCATCATAAGGCCTGCCACGGGCGCGTTTTTGAACTGGTTCCCGCTGGTGCCGATGGCCACGTAGAAGCCGTCCAGGTTGGACTTGTCATAGATCGGAATCCAATCGTCGGATACATCGTATAAGTCCGCCAGACCCACTGGTTTATGTGGAATTCCCAGGCTGGGAACACGCTTGGCAAAACGGTAAATTTGTGCTTTCCATTGGTCAACGGAAACTTCCCGGTCATAATGATCCGGATTATCAATCCATGTCTTGGAATCGCATTCGGGATCCTCGCTCCCCACAAGAATTCTGTTTCCCACTTCCGGTCGCGAGTAACAACCTATGTCACCGTCTGAACAGATATAGCCATCCTTTTCATAGTTGAACCCTTTTGGGGCGGGTACAAAGTGGACCTCGTGCCGGAGGGCCCTGGTCTTGATAAGCATGTCCCCCTCAACCCCGGCCAAACGGTTGATGACGAAGGAGTGGGGCCCGGCAGCATTGACGACGATGGAGGTTTCTATCTCTTTACCATCATGCAAGGTCACGCCGGTTGCTCTGCCATGTGATTTCCGGATCGCCTTGACCTCCTTGTTGAACATGAACTTTCCGCCTTTGGCTTCAGCGGCGCGCTGTAGATTATGGGTGGCCAACTGGGGATCGCTCACGTAACCGGAGCAAGGGACAAAGATTGCTCCTGTGATTTTTTCTTTGGATTTTTCCCAGAATTGTTCGTCTTCCGGCCGCCTGGGGGGCCAGAAAGATTCTTGTGAGAAGATGGGCATCTTCTCCCGGAGCTTAGCCGGATCCCATCGCTCATAGTCGATGCCCAGTTCCTTGTGGTAACGGAAGGCCTTGTCAGTGTCGTAATGCCTTGATTTTATGACAAGACAGCCCGTATTCACATAGCGAATGAATCCGCTCTCATCTTTCGCTTCCATGTAAGCGGGCCAGTCTCTCCAGTAGTGAAGGCTTTCAAAGGCCATGGCGGTTCCATCCCAAGTCGAATAGTGGGTTCGGATTACAGCACAGGAGTTCCCCGTAGAGCCGTAGCCCGCGGCCGGTAATTGATCGATATTCAGGGTCGTGTAGCCCATCTTGCCCATCTCAAAAGCGATGGCTGTACCAATAATGCCTGCCCCGATAATGATTGCATCATACGTTTCGCTCATGATGGTCATTCCTCACAGAGTCCAAAGAAAGGTGGCACGAGCACTGTTCCACCTGGAAGCAGGGCCTTATTGATCAAGGCGAGGACAGTGCCATTCCGTTCTTGCGGTAAATGATTAGCAAGGGGGTGAGTCAGCAAAGCAGGGTCTCATCCTTAAGGTCTGCCCCGAAACGCCTTACAACCTCCTCAACGGTGAGCCCCTGCTTTTCCTCCCCTTCAACACCAAACTTGAGCTTCCCCTCATGGAGCATGATCATCTTGTTACCATAACGTATAGCCTGAGCCATGTTGTGGGTGACCATGATGGTTGTCAGATTGTTTTCTTTCACGATCTTGTCAGTGAGTTCCATGACCTTTTGGGCTGTTTTCGGGTCAAGAGCCGCGGTGTGTTCATCAAGGAGCAGCAGCTTGGGCAGTGACAGGGTCGCCATCAGCAGGGTGAGTGATTGGCGCTGACCCCCGGAGAGGAGGCTTACGGAGTCCTTAAGCCGACCCTCCAAGCCCAGCTCCAGCATCTTAAGCGTCTCCCCGTAATAGAACCTGCGAGACCTGGAGACTCCCCAGCGAAGCCCTCTTCGCTTTCCACGAAGGTCGGCCATTGCCAGGTTTTCTTCAATCGTCATGGATGAAGCCGTTCCCATCAAGGGGTCCTGGAATATCCTGCCAAGGTATTTGGACCGGCGATGCTCGGGAAGCCGGGTAACCCTTGTTCCGCCTATATTGATTTCGCCCTCATCCGGTGAATAGGTGCCGGATATAAGGTTAAGCATGGTGGTCTTTCCAGCTCCGTTGCTCCCGATGACGGTGACAAAATCTCCCTCGTGGATATGAAGGCTCAGACCATCGATGGCGACTTTTTCATCGATAGTGCCCCTTTTGAATATTTTTCTGATATTTTCCAGCTTAACCACTGAATAACTCCGGTTTCATATCCCTCTCAAATGGAGTTTTCCTTCCTTTTCCGACTTGAGAGCCGGGATGCCGAGGGCCAGAATAACCATCACGCCTGTCGCCATTTTGAGGTCCGTGGGAGCCAGACCCAATCTGAGGCCAATCGAAATGATGAGCTTGTACACGACCGAACCCACAATGGCCGCAAGGCTCATCCTGCTCACCGTCCTTTTTCCAACAAGGGCTTCTCCGATGATGATCGAAGCGAGGCCTGATACGATCATTCCTATGCCCATGCCGACATCGGCAAAGCCCTGATCCTGAGCAACGAGGGCACCGCACAAGGCGATAAGAGCATTTGATATACCGAGACCCAGGATCGTCATGCCGTCGGTATTGACACCGAGTGTGCGGATCATTTGTTCGTTGTCACCCGTGGCCCGCATGGCAAACCCGATCTGGGTATGAAAAAAAAGATCGGTCAGATATTTTATAGAGAACGTTGTAACGAAAAAGAAAGTGATGATTGGAATGAAACGGTTGACATGCAAGGCTTCAAGCGGTGTCAACAGGGTGTTGACCGTTAACAATTGGATATTGGAGCGACCCATTATACGGAGGTTGACGGAATAAAGTATCGTCATCATCAGGATGCCGGCCAAAAGACTGTTAATCTTTAATTTTGTGTTGAGAATGCCGGTGCAGGCACCGGCCGCAAATCCGCAGATGATAGCGGAAAGGATGCCGTAGACAGGCGGCACACCCTCAACAATAAGGCGCGCTACGACAGCGGCCCCCAGTGCAAAACTTCCGTCAACGGTCAGATCCGGAAAGGCAAGAATCCGAAAAGTAATAACAATTCCCAGAGCAACCAGGGCATAGGCCAGACCCTGCTCAAATGAAATCGGGATCACCCGATAAAAACCCATCAATACCATGTCGCCGCCTTGTCGAGGGGAGGCTTTGCCTCCCCCCGTCAGTCCAGATCGCTCTATTTGCCTTTCACGACATTCCCCTGCTCGTCCCAAAGCTTATCGGCCGCTTTTTCTACCAGTGTTTTTGGCAGCTTCAACCCCTGTTGTTTGGCATGTTGCAGGCTGACCCAGAGGCTGTACCCGGAAGCGAGTCCAGCCGGGATTACGCCCGGGTTTTCACCTTTGAGTATACGCGCCGCCTTTTTCCCCGCTGAATATCCAACCATGTAATAATCAAGCCCGTAAGCGGCTATGGCCCCCCTCGGGACGCTGTCCCTGTCACCTACAAACAGGGGGATATGGTTGGCATCACAGATTTTAACAATGGATTCAAAAGCGGAGACAGCCGTGTTGTCGGAGGTGATATGAATGGCATCCACCCGCCCGACGAGACTCTGAGCCGCTTGCATGACCTCCGAACTGTTGGAGATATGTGCCTCAATGAGCTTTCCGCCCATCTTCTCGATGGATTTCTTCATTTCCTTGATATGAAATGTAACATTGACATCACCCGGGTTGTAAATGGTACCCCACCTTTTGGCTTGAGGCATGAGGTCCTGGTACATGTTGCACTGAAGGGTAATGGGCCACCGGTCACTTACACCGGTTACGTTGGTTCCGGTCTCCCCGAGCTTGGGAACAATCCCCGTCTTTACGGGATCCGTTACGGATGAAAATACAATGGGTATCTTTTTGGACACTTTGACTTGGGCCTGGGCGTTGGGAGTGCTTATGGCATGGATCAAATCGACCTTGTCGTCTTCAAATTTTCGGGCGATAATTGCACAATTCGATTGATCCCCCTGGGCATTTTGTCGGTCAAATGTCACATTCTTTCCTTCGATGAACCCCTCCTCCGCGAGGGCGGCTTTGAATCCTTTGGAATCATTGTCCAGGGCAGGATGCGAGACGATTTGGGCCTCACCGATGCGAATCATCTTGGCCGAAACACCTGTACCGAAAACAAGCCCGATCACGAGAAAAAACGAGAAAAACAAGATTGCCTTCTTCATAACTACACCTCCTATTGATGTTAGTGTGTTTCCATCCGCAAATGCCTATTTTTCACAATCCCCCACCTATGGCGGGACAGGTCCGCGTCAATCAGCGGGATCACTTGATTTTCTTGATCTCGCAAAAAATATCTCATTTCTGAATTGGAAACTCCCTAGTGCTCAGAATCCATTTGTGGATGGACTCTAGCGTGAAAAGCATCAACCACCAGCCAATGCAGAAGCATTGCACCTCACATGTTGAACATTTTTTAACACCTTTCCACTTGGGATGAAGTAAAATTGTTCCTGCATGAAGCAAGTGCAGTGTGGCGGAATATCAGATTTTCGACGTAACCTTCACCCGAAGAGATGTTTTTCGGTTTTGTTTACAGGGTAGCTCTTGGTACTTTAAGAATAGGATTGTGCCCAAAACGCGCAGAAAATCACTTTAATGAATTTCATGGTCTGGTCGAATGAAGATCTTCCAGGCTGAGAATATTTATGCCAATTGCAAACGACAATACCATAAATCAATAA
>CAYUCJ010000002.1:22978-32460 GCA_964443285.1 uncultured Desulfobacteraceae bacterium
AGACTTCCCCCCCAGCGGGAATTGGTGGAAATGTTCCAGACCAGCAGGGGATCCCTCCGTGAGGCCCTGCGCGTCCTTGAGCAAAAAGGGCTCATACATATCAAGCTGGGAGTGAGCGGGGGTGCAGTGGTAAGGACGCCGGACACGTCTCCGGTAACCGAGAGTCTTGCGCTTCTCATCCGCCATCGGGAGATTTCCCTCAAGGAATTGGCGGAATTCAGGGAAGGTGTTGAGGGTGGCGTCGCGGTCCTTGCGGCGGAGCGGGCCACGGAAAAAGAGATCCGAGATCTCAAGATGCTCCTGAAAGAGGCAGACCGATATCTGAAGGCCGGTGTGGACGGATGGGGTCCGTTCTGCCGGGTGGATAATCTGATCCATGTGGCCATTGCCAAGGCCTCGGGAAACCGGGTTTACGCCTTTGTGCTCCGTATGGTCCATGACAATATCCAGGCCTTCTATGAGGCCTACCCGCTCAAGGACGTGGCCGTCATGCAGGAGAACTACGAGGATCTCTGCAATATCGTCAAGGCCATGGAACAGCACGCCCTCACGGTGGTGCGGGCGCTGATGCAAAGTCACGTGCGCAGGTTTAGCCGTTATATGATGAATCTGCATCAATCGAGTCTGCAGAAATGAGCGGAAAAAAGGAGGAGATGATGAAGACAGAGGATTTTATTGAGCTCGAAAACCGATACGGTGCACACAATTACAAGCCACTGGACGTTGTCCTGACCAGGGGGGAGGGGATATGGGTCTGGGATGTGGAAGGGAAGAGATACATGGACTGTTTGTCAGCCTACTCCGCAGTTAACCAGGGCCACTGCCACCCGGAAATCATGAAGACCATGAGGGAGCAGGCAATGCGGTTGACATTGACGTCGCGGGCATTTAGAAATGATCAATTGGGTCCGTTTTACAAAGAGCTTTGCGAGCTCACGCACTCTCACAAGGTGCTCCCCATGAACAGCGGTGCGGAAGCAGTGGAAACCGTAATCAAGGCGGTTCGAAAATGGGGATACATGGTCAAGGGCGTGCCGGAAGATCAGGCGGAAATCATTGTTTGTGCCAACAACTTTCACGGCCGCACGATCACCATTGTGGGTTTCAGCACCGACCCCACCGCCAGAACCGGTTTCGGTCCCTTTACGCCCGGTTTCAAGGTCATTCCCTTCGGTGATGCCAATGCCCTGGAGGAGGCCATTACGCCGTATACGGTCGGGTTTCTCGTCGAACCGATCCAGGGTGAAGCCGGCGTCATTATTCCTCCGGAAGGATACCTCAGTTCGGCAAGGAAAAGCTGCTCGAAACACAATGTGGTATTAATACTGGATGAGATCCAGACAGGCCTCGGCCGGACCGGCAAACTCCTTGCCGAAGAGCACAGCGGGATCGAGGCCGATCTTACCCTGGTGGGCAAAGCCCTTTCCGGTGGATACTATCCGGTATCCGCAGTGCTGTCCAACAAGGAGGTCATGGATGTGCTCCAGCCGGGCGAACACGGCTCCACCTTTGGGGGTAATCCGTTGGGCTGTGCCGTTGCCCGAACGGCCATGCGTGTACTCCGCGAAGAAAAAATGGTGGAAAACGCCGCTGAAATAGGTGATTATTTCCTATCCGGCCTAAGTGAAATAAAGAGCTCCCACATCAAGGAGACGCGCGGAAAAGGTCTGCTGATCGCAATGGAGCTTTTTCCTGAGGCAGGCGGCGCCAGGGGCTTTTGCAAGCGACTGGCAGACCGGGGCATGTTGTGTAAGGAAACCCACGAAAACACCGTCCGGTTTGCACCTCCGCTCGTGATCAAGAAGGATGAAGTGGACTGGGCACTGGAGCAGATCGAAGCCGTTATGACCCATTAGGAGGATAGTATGCCTGAACCTTTGCCGGGCTGAAAGCACCGGGTATACAAACACCTGCCGTCAAGAGGGAGGAAAAATTGAAACGTGATTTCCTGCATGTCACTGATTTCAGTGCCGAAGAAATCCATGAAACCTTTCAAATCGCCGGGGATATCAAAGAAAAGTTGAGGCGAAGAGAAGACCATAAACCCTTCAGGGATCATACCATGGCCATGATCTTCGCCAAACCCTCTGCAAGGACTCGGATCTCTTTTGAGACCGGATTCTTTCGCATGGGCGGACACGCCCTGTATCTGGGACCGTCCGATATATCCATCGGCAAGCGTGAGGCAGTAAAAGACATCGCCCGGGTGATCAGCCGGTACAACGACGTGATCATGGCCCGGCTTTTCGACCACGCCCATATGGTGGAAATGGCCGAATACGCCACGGTTCCCGTGATCAACGGCCTTACGGACTACAACCATCCATGCCAGATTATGGCGGACATCTTTACCATACTGGAGCACAGGGGCCACCTGGAGGATCTGAAGGTCGTCTATGTGGGTGACGGAAACAACGTTGTCCATTCATGGCTGCGCCTGGCCCAGAGACTGCCGCTCCATTTTGTCTGCGCTTGTCCCGAAGGGTATACCCCGGATGCTGAAACATTCGGAAATGCAAAAAAAGCCGGTATTTCCCTGGTGGAGATCAGCCACGATCCCGGGACCGCCGTCCGGGGTGCGGACGTCGTTTATACGGACGTTTGGGCGTCCATGGGGCAAAAGGATCAGGCGGAAATGCGCAAGGCCCGCTTCAAGGGTTTTCAGGTGAATGGCACCCTCATGGCCGCGACCGGGAAGAAGTCGCTTTTTATGCACTGTCTTCCGGCTGAAAGAGGTGTTGAGACGACCGATTCGGTCCTTGAGTCCCCATCGTCCATCGTTTTTGATGAAGCGGAAAACCGCATGCATGT
This sequence comes from uncultured Desulfobacteraceae bacterium, assembly GCA_964443285.1. Classification (GTDB taxonomy): domain Bacteria; phylum Desulfobacterota; class DSM-4660; order Desulfatiglandales; family Desulfatiglandaceae; genus CAYUCJ01. The sequence continues at coordinate 25,790 of CAYUCJ010000002.1, forward strand.
GCAGAATGCCATTTTGTTGAAAGTGTGCGGAAAAGCATGATGAAAAGAAGCGGCAAGGAAAAACCGGTCCTTCTGGTGGCACTGGGTGGAAATGCCCTGGTCCGGAAGGGAGAGGAAGGCACGGCTGCGCAGCAGTTGAAAAACCTGGAAACCCCCATCGAACAGATCGTGCGGCTGTTCAGGGATTACCGCATTATCATCACCCACGGTAATGGTCCGCAAGTGGGGAATCTCTTACTTCAGCAGGAATGCACGGATGCGGTACCACGGATGCCCCTCGAAATCCTGGTGGCCGGAACACAGGGGCAGATCGGCTACATGATCGAGTCCACCATGGATGAAGCACTGATGGCCATGGGCATCAACTCACAACCGTTGGTGACCTTGATCAGCTATGTCGTGGTGGATGAAAACGATCCGTCTTTTGAAAACCCCACAAAACCCGTCGGCCCGGTCTTCACCCAAGAGAAAGCCTCCACCCTGCCCTACCCGACGATCGAAACACCGGGAGGGTACCGTCGGGTCGTGGCATCGCCAAAACCTGTGACCATCGTGGAAAGACGGGAAATCAAATACCTTCTTGACATGGGATTCATTGTGATCTGCTGCGGGGGCGGAGGCATTCCGGTGGTGCGAGAGGGCCGGAAATTTGCCGGTGTGAACGCGGTGATCGACAAGGACCTTGCCAGCGCCAAACTGGCCGAGGAGGTGGGAGTGGATCTGTTCCTCATCGCGACGGATGTGGATGGTATCGCGCTGAATTTCGGGAAACCCGGGCAGAGGTTTCTCCGTAGCGTCAGTGTGGAGGAGGCATCCGGCTATATCCTCCAGGGCCATTTTCCTCCAGGCTCCATGCTGCCTAAAGTAGAGGCGGCTATACAGTACTTGAGCAACGGTGGCAAGCGAGCGATCATCACTTCATTGGACAGCCTGTGTGATGCGGTAGCGGGAAAAGCAGGCACGGAGTTCTTGAAAGAAACCCATGTGTGATTTTTTTGTAGACCAGTTTGATGACTTCGCAAAAAGCTAACTTATGCCGCGAACGGCAACCTATGAGCAACGAAGAGGAGGAGTCCTGACCATCTTTTTCAGACCCTTTATGATAAAAAGGAGGGCTTACCGTGTCCGCTTTTCCATTACCCCACGTTATCGAGTCTCAACAGTTTGATCGCGACCTGTTGGAGATCGTGTTTCACACTGCTGATCAAATGAAGGCGGATCTACACGGCGGAAGGCAGTATGCCAAAATCCTGGAAGGCAACATCATGGCCTCCCTTTTTTACGAGCCATCCACACGAACCCGGTTCTCCTTTGAAAGCGCCATGCTGAGACTCGGCGGATCGGTGATCACCACGGAAAATGCACGGGAGTTTTCCAGTGCTGCAAAGGGAGAAAGCCTGCACGATTCCATTTTGGTTATGAACGGTTATGCGGATATCATCGTCATGCGGCACAATGAGGCGGGGAGCGCCGCCAAGGCGGCGGAGATTTCAAGAATCCCCATAGTCAACGCGGGCGACGGAGCGGGGCAGCACCCCACCCAGGCCCTTTTGGACCTGTATACCATCAATGACAGCTTCCCCCATATCAGCGGCCTGAGGATTGCGATGGTCGGCGACCTCAGATACGGCCGTACGGTCCGGTCGCTTTCCTATCTGCTGACCAGGTACAACGATATCCAAATTGTCTTCGTGTCTCCACCCGTATGCAGAATGGAGGGTGACATCAAGGCCTATCTGGACAAGAACGGCGTCTCCTGGAAGGAAGAGACCAACCTGGAAAAAGTGACCCCGGAGGTGGACTGCATCTATATGACCCGCATTCAAAAAGAGCGGTTTCATGATCCTGATGATTATAAGGAGGCATCGGGCAAGTACATCCTCACCCAGGAGCGGGTCCGAACCATGAGAAAGGATGCCATCATCATGCATCCCCTGCCCCGTGTGGACGAGATCCCGAAAACGGTGGACGGCGATCCCAGAGCCAAATATTTCCAGCAGGCCCAAAACGGCCTGTACGTTCGCATGGCGCTGCTCTATCTGCTGCTTCACAACGAATGATCTGTCAGGGCTTCAGCGCAAACCGGGAAAATCTCCTTTTCCCTCCTGATCCACCATCAAGTCGAGGATCCCGGACTTCACTCTCCCTTTCTATGGATTATTCCTTGACATAAGGTGTCGATAGGACTAAATCTTTTTTATTTATGGCATCTCCAGGTAACCTCAAAACAACGGGGGCAGACCATGAAGGGGATCGAGAAGATACGAAAGGCCCAGTTTCTCGGAAGAGAACTGGGCCTTTGTCATTTGTGGCCTAATGTATCTGTCTGATGCTTTTCACTTCTCAATATTGCAGGTGTCCAAGAAAGCTGCTGGATAATCTTAAACAAATCTTAAGGATTGTGTAATTACACTGAAATATTGTTACAACCGTTTCTTGTCATTCTGGAGATCTCCTCATTTGGGTAAGATCATCAGATCTTTAGAATAACGTTATACGGTAATACACTATGACTGAAAACTTGCAGATCAATGATGCTGAGCAATGGATCTCGCGCGAGGATGAAATCTGTCACGGGGACCGAGTTGAGCGGCTACGGTGGCTGGCGGCTGAATTGCCAAGAACCGACTATTTATCATTTCCTGGCGGCCTTATGGCAAAGTTTCTGTTCGAGGAGATTCGATACTCTTTTGCCTATGGACAGTATTTAGCGGTTATTGTGCTTGGGCTGGCTTTTATTGAAAGAACCCTTGCAGCAGAGTTCTACGCTGCTGGACGCAATGACTTGGAACGGTCGAGTTTCTCAGGGTTACTCCGGGAAGCTAAAAACGCTCGTTGGTTGAATGATAAGGAGTATGAGGCATTTGACCACACACGACGAATTAGAAATCCTGTGACTCATTTCCGACATCCAGGGCATCGCGAGAATATCGAACATCGCATGGTGGAGGAGAACGAGTATCCTTATACCATGATCGAGCAAGATGCTCGCACTATCGTGGCAGCGGTAATGCACATGGTTGGGAGAAGTGCTGTATAACAGATTCTTGCGCAGGACGTCAAAAAACCGGCGCCTGTGAAAATGCCGTTATGTTTTAAAATTATAATTGAGAGGTTATTAAAAATGGTTACCCGTGAAGATTTACAGAATTTAGTTGTTGAAGCTCTTCATTAAGGTGTTTAGGGTGTAGAGAGATGTCAACAATTTCGAGCAAAGCACAGATGAAGCCGCTGAAGGAATCCCGCTGCCGGTGGTGGCAGGGCACGTACAAGGGCATCATTTACCGGCATAAGCATGGGGAAATCGTTTGCGATGATGCTCTGCATGTCCTGAATTCACTTCGCGAAGAATGCGCTGATATCATCTTTTTGGATCCGCCGTTCAACCTTGGAAAACGCTATGGCAAGAACGGAAGCCACCACGACAAGAAAAGGGAATCCGAATACCTGCAATACATGGAAAAGATCATTTCCCGTAGCGCAGCAACCCTGAAAGACGGCGGGGCACTCTATCTTTATCACATACCGAAGTGGGCAATCCGTCTGAGCCCTTTCCTGGAAGATCATCTCGACTTCAGGCATTGGATCGCAATCTCTCTGAAGAACGGTTTTGTTCGTGGCGACCATCTCTATCCGGCACACTATGCGCTCGTTTATTACACTAAAGGCAAGCCGGGAGCGTTCAACCGTCCCAAAGTGCCGAAGCCGATCTGTGCCCGTTGCAAGAAAGATCTCCGCGACTATGGAGGATACAAAAAGTACGTCGAAAACGGCATTAATCTCAGTGACGTATGGGATGACGTGAGCCCAGTCCGCCACCATAAAAAGAAGACACGCGCGGCAAACGAACTCCCGTTGGTAATCCCGGAACGTGTAGTCACTCTGAGCGGCCAGGAAGGCGGTTTGATTGTGGATCCATTTGCTGGATCAGGAACTACAATTCTCGCAGCACACAAGGGACGCATGCGGTTTGTAGCGTCTGACTGCGAGAAGGAGTATTGTGAATTGATGTACGCCAGAGCGAGTGAGCTCTCCAAGAAAGGAACTGACTGATATGCCTGATGCAAATGCCCATCCCAAGAAACGCTTTTTTATCCAGATGTTCACTCGCGACATCCCACTTCTGGACTGCGTCTTAGATCTCATTGACAACTGCTTTGATGGGCTCGCACGTACGGGTCGTCTCCGGATGCATACCGTATCGGATAACATTTTCAGCAAGAAGGACGCGGCCACGCCGAGCAAATCCGATCGTCCATACGTCCGAGTGAAGTTTGATGACAAGCAGTTCCAGATCAGCGACAACTGTGGCGGAGTTGACTACCAGTACGCATTAGAGGACGTATTCAATTTCGGCCATAGCACTCAGCGATCCAATGAGTATCTCGGCGTTTACGGCGTCGGTATGAAGCGCGCCCTTTTCAAGATGGGAGACAGGTTTCAGATTGAGTCGAAAACGATTGACAACGGATTTACCTGCGACATCAATGTGCCCGAATGGATGGCCAAGGACTCCAAATTGGAGGACTGGACGATTCCGCTCACGCCTTCAAGGGCTGCCAATACACTGAACCGCGCCGGAACAACAATCACCGTATCGGCTCTGAAGAAGAATGTGAGTGAGCTCCTTGCATCACGCCGTTTTGAGGAAGATCTTTACAAAGCCATTGGACGCGTATACGCATTCCTTGTTGAGAAGCACGTACGTATCTCTGTCAACGGCAAAGATGTGAAAGCTTTTAGTATTCCTGTTGCTCAACCCCAGAAAGGCAAGACCTCGTATGAGGAGTTCCGTCACGACGGTGTTAAGGTACGGATTCTTGCTACGCTTGCAAGCCAAGATAAGGAGCGCCCTAAAAAGGAGAACTCTGGATGGTACATCGCCTGTAATGGTCGGTTGATCTTGATTGCAGACACTTCAGCTGTGACGGGCTGGGGGGTGAAACCGACGCCAATCTGGGTGCCAAAGTTCACGTCTTTCATAGGGTTTGTCTTCTTTGAATCAAAGGATGCGTTGGCCTTGCCTTGGACAACAACAAAGCGAGGTGTGAACAGGGAGTCTGCCGTATACAGAAAGGCAATTTCGCGAATGGCTGTGCTATCACGGCCAATCCTGAGCTTTTGCAGCAGAAAGTATGGACCAGACGTCGACGAGGAACCTGTCGAACGAGAGATCGCTAAACAGATGAAGCCCACAACGATCGCTCAGTTGGTACACAAGACAGGATCGGCCTTTGAGGTCGAGGCACCAAAGAAGACGGTCGTCAAAACAACGGTTAGAATCCAGTATAACGCAAAGATCGCGGATGTGGATAAGGTGAAGAAACACTTACGGAAGCCGCGACTGGGGGCTTCCAAGGTCGGTGAGCACACGTTTGACTACTTCCTACGCCAGGAGGGGCTAAAGTGAGTTTCATCGGCAAGAGTCATCAGAAGGTGCATTACGAGTTCCGGCCTGCCAAACAGGTCGAGCGAAGGATGTTGCTGCACGCACTCCACTCCCTCCGTGACGTGGGATACCCGATCTCAAGCTACGAATACACTGGCCTCGGATCAATCTACTTCATTGACTTTGTGCTCTTCCATCGATACTTGGGATTGACGAGACTGACGAGTGTTGAAGGAGATCCAGATGTGGAGCAGCGCGTCGACTTCAACTGTCCCTACGATCTCATAAACGTCGTTCACGATGATATGACGGCTCAGATCGCACGACTATCGAACGAGCGCCGTCATATTCTGTGGTTGGATTTCGATTCAATCCTAACGGAAGAGCTTCTCGATGCCGTCCAACTTGCCGCGGCCCAGCTTACGGTGGGCTCAGTCCTTCTTGTCACAGTAGATGCTGAACCACCCGGACGACCTGAGGATGGTCTAAAGAACTATAATCCCACCGTTTGGATGCGGCACTTCAAAACCGAAGCTAAGGGACTGCTGTGGCGAAGCGCTCGCCGCAGCGATTTCGCACGAGATGCGTTGCCAACGACGAACGCAAAGATTCTCAAGGCTGCGATTGAAGAAGGTCTTCAGACGCGCGATGCCAAATTCATTGACATGTTCTCATTCCTATATGCTGATGGCCATCGAATGCTCTCCCTCGGTGGAATGATAGGCATAGATGATGACGAGCGACGCATCAGAGCTCTTGACAGGAAAGAACTATTCTTCCTGAAGGATGACGTTACGGATGCTCCATTCCAAATCCGCGTTCCACCAGTTACGCGGAAGGAACGACACTACTTGGACCAAAACATGCCACGCAAGAGGAACTGGAGACCTAATAAGTTTGAGATGAAACCGGAAGATGTTAAAGATTATAGTAACATCTATCGTTATTACCCGGCGTACACCGAGATGCTTCTCTAGGAAGCACTTGGCAGTTTTGTGAATTGACCTGATAATCAATGGTTCCCGCGGCGCTTCGCGCCACGGGAATGCCGAGTTGCCTGGTTCCCGGTCTTCCGTTTGGTTCTTCGTGGGGGAATAGGGGAATAGAGGACGTTCGTCAGATTATAAGTTGAGTATGGCTTGAAGGCCAGGGGGATTGATGTCGGCAGGATTGCTGAGAGAGTTGCTGACATTATGGTCATGGCCCTCCAAAGCGGTTTAGGCTTCGGGAAAACAGCCTGAGACTGTGCAGGCCCGCAGCCTTCTTTGTTACTGGGCGACCA
>CAYUCJ010000003.1:0-30657 GCA_964443285.1 uncultured Desulfobacteraceae bacterium
CCCCTTTATTTGTCATTATGTTTCTAATAGGGAGGCAAAAGAGAGGAGAGTTGACACGACCACTGACGCGGAGGCCAATTCCGTGTCGCTGTTGAGCTGGGAAGAAAGGACATAGATGGCCGTCGAAGTGGGCAGGGCAATGAAAATCATGCCTGCCTGAAAAGGCATACCCGTGATGTGGAACAGCCCGAAAAAGCCATGCCCTGCAAGGGGGTGGATTGCCAGCTTGTGAACAGCTGTAATCCGGTAGAAAGTGGCCCGACGGCCACTTTCTACCCATCCCGTTTAGAGGCGGATACCACAGATAAGCCGCCCTTCAATCAGCGACTGAACAATAGCTTGAACTTCATCATGGGTGGAACCATTTCTGTTGCCTCCATCATCGGGTTCCCGGCTCCCTATACGTTCGTGGGTGTCCTGTGCGTGTGTTACAGCATGTTCGTTCAAGGTAACTCGGCGGCCCTAACTCCATGGGATTCACGGTACTTTTAGGGCCGATGATACTGCGGGCACTGAACGCTGATTGCTGAAAGCGCGAATTCGGATTATCTCATTTCCGGATGAGCACTCGTCTATGAAAATCCCTGGCGAATGAGATTAATACCGCTCAGGACAAAGACAAAAAGGAGAATACGGCGAAAGCCCTTCTCCGGGATATGATTGCGGAAACGCTGCCCTAAAATCAGACCCACCCCCGATGGCAGAGTTGCAGACGCGGATAAGAGCAGGTCGAGCGGCCCAATGACCTGAAACATCACAAGAAAGATAATCATCGGGACAATACCCGCAAAAAAGCTGACGCCGAGGATGGCGATGAACTCCTCCTTCCGAAGGTTAAGGGAAATCAGGAAGATGGTGATGAGTGGACCGAAAAAGCTCGACAGACCACCGATGAATCCGGCCCCAAAGCCTACCACCGGCCGTAGAAAGGTCTCCATTCGATGGGAAAGTCGCAAATCGGGCGTAAACTGGGTGAAAAGGACAAAAACCACTATGCAGATACCGAGCACAATTCTCATCTGCTCTTGATCGCCCGTGCTCAAGGTCTTGACACCCAGAATCACGCCCATGGGAAGGCAGATAACCAGAGGCCAAAACCTTTTCAGGCTCCGGCAGATGTGACCACCATGGAATGCCTGCCAGAGGTTGGTTGTCAGTATAGGAATGGTAACCAGGGCAACGGCCATCCGGGCATCCATGACGGGAGCCATAATGGATATGGCAGTCAGGGGAAGGCCGATGCCAACGACGCCTTTGGTGAACCCCCCTGCGGCAAGGGCCAATGAGACCCAGGCCAAGGTATAGAGGCTCCAGCTCTCCAAGAATCACCCGTATTGAACTTCCGTTGGACAATAAGCCGTTGATATTGGTTATATATATGTTCAGCAGACGTTGCAGAGTTCCATGATGTCGGCTATGGCGGTATCGTAATTGCAGGCCCGACACTCCTTCTCTTCTCGCGTTTTCAGTTTCTCTTCGTTGTACTGCTTGACTTCTCGGTCAAAAGGTAGATCTCCCGTATGAAGGTATCGGACGGCTCCGGCTGCATCTCTCACCGGTATGATAGCCCCCTTCACGCTCTGGTTCGGAGACCAGGGAATGTCCAGAGTCCCCGCCTCAATGGCGCGAACAGCTCCTAAGGCCACATCGCCATCCCCCAGATCCAGGGCCTTGTCCACGATCTGACAGGCCTCTTTCCGGATGATCTCCATCTCCTGTTTCATCTCTGCATCTTGGGCCAACCGCCGGCCACGCGTGATCTGAATGGCCATCTTGGTGGCCTTGATACCCGCTGCATTGGCCTCTTTGGTGGGGACGCCGGTGGCCTCATGGGTCGTCTTGGTGATGACCTGGGTGGCCCCAGCCAGGGCCGCAATGACTCCGCCTATGACGATCACCGAACAGGCGCGGGCCTCGTCGGCCGGAAAGGCCTGCATCCACTGATGGGTGGCTATGGAAAGGAACATGTCCCGGATCTCGAATTGATCCAGATAGTGGTGGCACACCTCCTCCAGCACCTTCAAGGCCGCCACGTCCTGAACCAAATCCAGGTTTTGCCCCAGGCCGACGCTGTAGTGCCGGACTCCCTGACCGGCAGCCAGGAGCATCTCCAGGACGGCGATGGCGATCCCCACACCGGGAGGAATCAGTGTGCCCGTGAGAAAGCCGGGCTGCTCCCTGTGTATGAGCACACCCCTTTCGGCATAAACGGAGACGAGGCGATCTAGGTACTGATATTGTCTGATACCTTCTCTGATGAGCATAGTCTTGATATAGGAGGCAGGATAGGAGATCCCGGCGCCTAGAAAGCCCGAAAAGCCTGCAGCCAGGGTAATTTCGGCAGTCAGGCGGGGATAGGGAGTACCGGACAGGGTCATAATGGGTCTGTCTACGGCCTCCACCAGCCTTCGTACCTCCTTGACTCCGTGGTTCACCACGGGGAGTCCGTTGAGCATGGATCTTCCCGCCTTTCTGCTCTCCTCGATGCCCCCCTGGGCTTTCTCAAACTTCATGTTCCTGGTGTAGGTGTCCGTGGTCGTCGGCAGGAGTTCGGCCCCCCCGTCGTCTTGAAGGGTCTTCAAGAGCTTGATGTGTTCATCGATGAGGGCAACGCCACCCCGGGGCTGACAAAAGGTCATCCCAGCGACCTTGGCCCTGCGGACCTCCTTGGCATAGTTCTTGTGATCAGGAAGAGCCTTGTGGTATTCGATCGCCTCATCAAGGTCCACATCCTTTCCCGTGGGCCAGAGGGAGAGCACCTTCTTCCTCTCTCTTTCAAACTCTTCGTCACTCCATCGAACGTTTCTGATATCCATCTCTCATGTCCCTACTGAATGGGCTCTGCCTCCCCTTTATCTTACCGGATACCGGCCTTCAAACCTTCCGGCCTCCGAGCTTTCTTAGATACTTCTTGCCCAGCCTCAATGCCGTGACCGGCTCCTTCTCGGACAAGAGGCCCACAGCATAGAGAAGATATTTTTCATCCAGAAAAAAATTCGGATTCTGGGGACGAAGAGAAAAAGGGTTCTCCTCTGAAAACAAGGCATTCCGAAGAATGATCTCCGGTGCTGGCCCGAAGATGATGGGACCTCCGGCGCCTATAACAGTCTTCACCTTCCGCAGATCCTTCCCGTACTGTATGTGGACCGGCCCTATAGGCCCGTAAGTAGTTTCGATCCGTCCCGCATGTCTTTCCACGGACAACCGGACTGCGGCGCTGGCCAGTTGAATGTCCAGCGCCTTTTCCCTCTTCGACTCGGGTAACAGTCCGGGATCCGTAGAAAATCTCTCGATGGTCCGATGAAGATCAACCTTCTCATTCCCCAACCGTTCCACGAAGAGATCCTCCCCGGCCACCTGCACGATCGTTGATGCATTATAACGCATTCCCAGGTCCCCCTCCACGGTTCTCTTCACATAAGGCTCCGGAAGTCCCTTTTTCACAAGGCCCGGCTCCGTGGGGTCCCCTCTTGCGATGGAGTGCACATCCGTCGTGGCCCCCCCTACGTCCACGATGACCAACTCACCGAGACCCTTCTCCCCACCCGTCCCCTCGGCCAGGAGTCTTGCCGCGCTCAACACAGCGGTGGGCGTCGGCATGAGGATCTCATCGATGAACGCCTCGGCGTTTTTCAGACCTTTGGCCTCGACGATCCGACTGATAAAGAGCTCTCTAATTATGGCTCTCACGTTGTCCACATCGAGCACACCGATCTCGGGCATCACGTTTTCCGTGAGCACGTGCTCTTTGTCCCCTGACTTGAGGACGGCGCTGACCTCGTCGGCCGCTGCCTTGTTGCCGGCGACAATGATAGGTGTTGAGAGGCCCTTCAAACGGCTGAGCCCTTCGGCATTACTGATGATGGTTTCCCGATCCCCACCGTCTGTTCCTCCGGCAAGGAGGATGAGGTCCAGAGAGGCGTTTTCAATCTCCTGCAACTCTCTCAGGGTCAGGCGGTAAGCATAGACACCCACCACCTTGGCGCCGGCTCCCAGGGCCGCTCTTTTGGCCGCTTCCACCGTCAACTCCGGAACGAGTCCAATGGCGGCCATCTTGAGGCCGCCGGCGGCACTGGAAGTGGCCAGTTTATAACGGTATGCGACGTCTCGGCCCAACAGATCCCTGATATCCCCAAGGGCGGCATCCAGGGCGATGGTAATGTCCGTCTCAACGGTGGAGCGTCTCTGTGTCCTCCCTGCCACCTGCAAACGGGTCAGGTCCACGAGCACAACCTTTGTAAAGGTGCTGCCGAAATCGATGAAAAGGCCATATTCCGGGTCGGGGCTCATGGTTCTGAAAGCCCCAGATCTTTTTTCAAGTCCTCAGTCACCTTATAGGGCGAGACGCCCGGGGGGTATACCTTGTCGAACCCCATCTCGTGAAACCGTTCACTCACGCTTGAGAAATCCTGCTTACCCACTACCAGGTTACCGCCCAAAACGAGATGGATATTTCCTCTTCCGGCCTCAATACAGGCCTCTCTGAACCCCTGGCACTCCAGCTCACCGTGGCCGCACATGGAGCCCACGAGAATGGCATCGGCACCGGTCTCGATGGCCGCCTTGATGAAATCCTGCTGCGTGACAAAGGTCCCGAGATTGACCACCTTGAATCCAGCCTGGCACAGGACGTTCTCCATGATCTTGTTGCCCACCACATGGGCGTCCACACCGATGACCCCAATGATTAACGTCTTTTGCTTTTCCACATACACCCCATAGATCCAATATTACTTTCTGAAAATTGAGATCCGTTTTCAGTGTTTAGGATTCGGTGAAATCCATCCTGACACCCGAGACGTAAGACCGCGGATAGTTTCCAGCAATGGATTAAGCTCAGTAACCCAGGGGTTCGCCCACGATGAACACGGAGAATGAATCCACCCCTTTGGTTTTCTTCTCCACAATGGTGATCACCCGGCAGATTCGGTCCGGGCTGTTGCAGTCCGAACATGGTTTGCCCCTGGCACAGGGGGTATCGTCCCCGCGTCTCGATGTATTTCTTGGGACGACCTTCTCCTTGATCCGCTGGATAGCGGCATGAACGTCATCAACAATCTTGTTCTCGCCGGCAACCACAATGACATGCTTCGGGCCGAAGATCATGGCCGCCACCCGGTTCCCCGTGTTGTCGATATTTACGAGCGTTCCATTCCTTGTCAGCCCATTGGTTGAGGTGAGGAAGTAATCCGCCACGACCATCTTCCTCTTGACATCCATGATCTCCTCTCTGCTTAACCCCGGTGCCCAGTGGTCGAAGTATCGGGTCCCCCTCTCCCGGAGGGCATCCAGGAGCCCCATCTCCCTTACGGTTACAGACCCCCCGACACCCACCGTGGCATCATGGGGAATCACCTCCAGGATATGCGTCTTCGCAGCCTCCCGGCTGGGGAAGTAGAATGGCCGCATGCCGTTTGATTCCAGCTTCTTGAGAAGTTTCTCCATATACCCGACACCTCCCTTTATGTCTCAATCCGGCCTGAAGGTTTCCACAAATCTCTCGGGAAGGGCCACAGATCAAATCAACCTGGACCTGAATCGCCAAACCGGTGATTCAGGTCAACCCGGCTATGATTGTCCACATCAGAAACGAGAAATTTTCGCAAGTTCAAGGAAATCAAAGGATCGCAAGGAGGCATAGGTTCAATATGCCACAGGTGCCATCATGTAGAAAGACACATAGATCGCGAAAACGGGTCATTTCTGATTGGAAACTAGGCACTGATATAGAGTTTGGTGAACACAAACTCACGGTGCCCAAGGGCCTCTGCCGCCGTAAGGCGACCATTGCAGGTTCGGACCATCATATCGACCAACTGATCCCCGGCCTCATCCAGGGTGAGTTCACCCTTTAGGATAGGCGATACGTTGAGATCGATGTGCTCGCTCATGGTCTCACAGGTCAACGGATTGGCAGACAGTTTGATCACCGGCAAGATGGGGTTGCCGATGATATTTCCCTGACCCGTGGGGAAAAGGTGAACCACTGCGCCCGACGCGGCCCAGAGGGTGACCGCCTCGGCAGCAGCAGATGACGTGTCCATGTAAAAAAGGCCTTTCCCTCTTGGCGCCTCTGCCGGTTTGAGGACTCCCACGTACTTGCCTTTCTTTCCGATCTTCTGGAGATTCCCAAAGGCTTTCTCCTCGATGGTGGTTAAACCTCCGCGGATATTTCCTTTGGTGGGTTGGGAGCCTGAAAGATCGTCCGTCTTGAACTTTTTGATAATGGCGTCGTAGGCATTGAATGTCTCCATGAACGCTTCACCCACTTCCGGGGTGGCCGCCCGCTCCTTACAGACGTGTTCCGCGCCGGTGATTTCCGAAGTCTCCCCAAAGCAGGTCGTGGCGCCCATCTCGTTCAGCTTGTCAAAGACATTGCCGACCGTAGGGTTGGAGGCCAGTCCCGATGTGGTGTCAGATTCTCCACATTTTGTGGAGACATACAACTCATCCAGGGAACACTCCGTTCTCTGAAGCTCAGAGGCCCATTGAAGATATTCTTTGGCCTTCCATGAGGCCTTTTCGATGGTCTTCAGGTCTCCGTACCGCTCAATGGAGAAACCCTCGACCGGCTTCCCGGTCTGGGCGACCCCTTCAACGACTCTGTTGGTCCATTCAGGCTCAATACCGATTACCACCACGGCCGCCACATTGGGATTTGCCCCCGTCCCTATGAGGGTCCTGAAAAAAAGCTCCAAGTCTTCACCAAACTGAAGTCGGCCGTAGGGGTGGGGCAAAGCCATGGTCCCTTTGATGTTATTGCCCACAGCCTCACTCGATGCATTGGAGAGATCGTCCAGGGGCAGAATAATCACATGGTTCCTGATACCCACTTTTCCGTTTTCTCTTCGATAACCCATAAATTTAGGAATATTCATCTTACCACCTCTCCGTCTTCAGATTGTGAATGTGAACGTGATCCCCAGCCTTGATCTCAGCCACCACCTTGCCGATATCGTGGCCGTATTTGATTACTGTGTCGCCTGGAACGGCATCAGTCAGTGCGATCTTGTGGCCCAGGGGGATATCCTTCAGGGCTTTCACATCGATGCTTTCCTGCGTGTCCATAAAAAGACCTTTGGCCGTCTCTCCCGACTTGATATCCACCGTGGCGACCCCCACGGTGTCACTCTTTTCGTGAATAAGGAAGTGAATCATTACCGTGCTCCTTTCTTCTGCATGACGCCCCTGAGAGGCACACCCTGCATTTTGTATATTGTTTATAAGTCAAATGAGCCTTGAAGACCCTTTATCGTCCGGACGATACCGGTATTACGTGAGCAGCACCAGTATCCAGTTGCTGATCTCGTTGAACCCTGGCCAGGTTCCTTCAGGCAAGGGGACGAAGAGCAATTTCGTAAACACAAAAAGCGTGACCGCATAGATCAGAAACGAGGTCACGATGAGATGGAGGGGTCGCCTCTCACCCAGCAGAGACATAAGACCGGCTATAAAGAATGGCGCACATACATAGTATCCCATGCGCGGCATCATCAAAAGAAAAAGTATGGGAATCCCGAATGTGGCTAGCCTTTTGAGGTAGACCTTCCAGCCTGAAATGCCTTCCGATGAATCCGACGCCTCCGCTTTCGTAATCACAACCGCCTTTGTCCCCCCATTTCTCCGGAACTCCAGCAAGCTGAGGATCGCTTCGATCACGGCAAAGAGGGCTAAGGCCATGATGATTATCCTTGGCCAGGAGGCAGCGCCGTACCGGTAGTTTTCAAGGTGACCGTTAAAATTGAAAGTCAGGCTGAAAGCAATGATGGAGAGGGCCAGCCATATGACCATTTCGATGATAATGGACCTTCGTTTTTTCATAACGGGACTCCTGAAATATCGGTTTTATGATCCGTGAATTGCCTCGGTTGAGAGGCGACCCTGAGAGTGAAACACAGTTCCGACTACTTCTTATGACTTCCCATTTGGCTATAGATCTTGACGGTTTCCGATACCAGCTCTTTTCCGCCTTCAATTCCCCGGTAGCTGTCAATCAGGTTCATGTACTTCCTTTTGTTGAATTTCTGAAAACTCTCACTCTGCCATGCCTTTTTGAAGGCCCATTCGAGATATTTCTGGCGAGCCATGGGGATCTCTTTTCTGATGAAGAAGCCCCGCCAACGGAACAGGGGTTTGAACTTGGCGCCCACATCCTTGAGGCAGGGAACATCTGAGAAGGCGCTTGGACGCTCGTCGAGAATGGTGAGGATGGGCTTCATATCCCCGGACTCTACGTAGGGCCGAACATCACCGGGCTGCTCAAACAGGGCGTCCACATGCCCTCCCACAAGAGAGCCGTAACGCTCAGCCGGTTTGTCAAAGGAGACCTGTGTCAATTTGATGCCCTGGTCCTTTTCAAGAAGGGCCGTTACCACACGTTCCATGGATCCTACATTGGCGACATTGGCTATCTTAATCTTGCCCGGATTAGCCTTGGCGTATTTCACAAAGGCTTTCCAGTTGGGGAACCGGTCGTCTTTGGGACGGACATAGATCTGGCTGAATGCGATCTGGGCAATACAGACAGGATACCACTCTTTGGCCGGATCCTGCTTGATGATACCCGACGCGTAAAGGCTGGCCGCGTCGTCTATGTGCTCCGTAACGGTGTAGCCGTCCGGCCTGGCCATGAAGAAATCGGAAAGGCCGGCAACACCACTTCCCCCGGGCTTGTTGACCACCTCGATGGGCACGCCGACCACGCTCTCCAAAGCCGTGGCCATGGCCCGGGACACCTGATCCGATCCCCCGCCTGCTCCGTAAGGCACGATCATTATGATGGGTCTCTCGGGAAATCCATTCGGCTTGTCCATGGCGAAAAGGGTGACAGGCAAACAGAGACATGCAACCAGTGTCAACACCACGAAAATCCTCAGACTTCTTTCTTTTGTCATCAAGGTCCCTCCTTTGACTTTTTGGGTTAATTGTTTCAAGGCCGATGTACAATTCACATCGACTGCCGGCAAGCAATGACTAAAGAGAGCACAAAATTGTTCACAGCAAAGCCTATTCAATCCAGCCTGCCCCCTTTGACAAAGGGGGATTGAAAGGGATTTGTTGTTAGGGCATGTAACATGACAGCAACAGATCAAAAGCTCAACGTAGTCTCCTTGAGACGGTTTTCCACTTCCGTGACACCGGGGTACCCGGCGGCGATTCCCAAGGCTAGATCAAGACTCCTCTTATCCGTGACAAAGCCTTTTAGGATGATGTGGCCGGGTCCTTTCGCATCTGCCTCGATATTGCGGTACGGCCCGGTGTGCAACCTCAACTTGATAGCGGACTCGACCCTCTTGGCCAGGCTGAGATCACGGAATCTCTTTCTCTTTTCTTCCCAGTCTTCGGGTATCGTGAGCTTGGTCACGGCCTCAAAGATCATATTGGCGGCCGTATCGTTGGCTATGTGCGCCGTATTGATCACCAGATCGTAGAGACCCCAGTCGCTCCGATCTTTATGATAGATGGCCTCAATCATAGTTCGACGTTGCTGGTCGAATCTCTTTACGACCCCGACGGCCACATCATAGTCCAGGCTGTCCTTCTCCATAATACGCCTGACCCGGAGCTCAAAGGGGGCCACAACCCGGACGTGGAAGACGCCGGGCTGATCGGCCAGAACGATCTGGGCCCCCCGGCCCCAGATCACCACATCTCCTTCGGCTGCCAGCTGAAAATTGAGAGACTCAAAGAGACTGGCGTAGGCCGGTTCCCTCAAGAAAAAACGCTCTATCATACCACCTGGCATCTCCATCTCGAATGTACGGCACGCCTTTTCAAAACTGGGATCGCACACCTCGGCCAAACGGTGGAAATCCTCCGGCGTGACGATCCGATATCCCAGCCTCTCGGCAACCAGTTTGGAAATGGTTTCTCCCCAACTGCCGACCTTACGGCTCACGGTAATAATAGCCATAATAAATAACTCCGGAGAGGCTGCCTGAAAAGCCCATCTGCTTCAAGCAGCCTCAAACATGATGGTTTTTGGAAAGCCTCCACGCCCCTTTCGATGCATCTCCGCCCACATAGAGATTCCTCTTCCGGGGCCTATTCACCATTCATCTTACCCCAGGTCCTCTCCCGGATCGCCAGCCGGGAAAGGATGTCCCATCGGATATTGGGCTCTCCGGCCGGGATGAGAAGATGGCCCTTCTCGAAAACAAGCTCAGGCTCAAGACTCCCGATCTTGCACTTCAGGAAGCCGTTCATCTCACCGGCATTTCCGGTCAACTCCGTATCCTTCAAAACCAGCGCCTCGTGCCGGCACCCCATATCCAGCGCCACACCGTTTCCCAAGATCACTTTGAGTCCGGCAGATCGCGCCTTATGGATGAGGCGGGTCAGCTCAGCCCGGGAGCCGCATTTCATGAGCTTGAATTTCACGGCCTGGGCGCAGCCCATCTCGATGGTCTTGTCCAAATCTTCCTCCGAGGAAATCGCCTCGTCGAGCATGAGAGGGACCGTCTTGATCTTTGCGAGTCGTGACATCTCATCCCACGCATCCGTGGCAAGGGGTTGTTCAAAGAGCTCTATCTTTTCCGGATCCAGCTCTGTAAGGAATCTTCTGGCCTGGTCATAGTCATACCCCTGGTTGGCGTCGACCCTGATCCGCACACCCCAATTCAGTGTCTCCTGGACGGCCTTGATTCTCTCCAGATCTCGTTTCACCTCGAATCCCACCTTGACTTTCAGGGTCCCAAAGCCCTGTTCCTGAAGCCTCTCCGCATCGGTTATCAGATCCCGGACATTTTCACCCTGAACGACCCCCAAAAGGGGGAGGCGGATCTCTTCCCGATGTAGACCGTTCTTAGCATCCATCCATTCCTCCAGTGCCGTGAGCAGTGGTGTGGCGGCAAAGGACAGGGTCTTCTCCGTTACGCTGATCTCCTTAAAGACACTCTCCGGGTCTTTGTTCAGGAGTTTCGGCATCCACGTCTCAACAAAGTGCCAAGCGTCATCCAGGGTTTCATGAAAATAGCCCGGCACGTCGGTCGTCTCCCCGAACCCCTCATAACCTTCTCCCCGGATCCTGACAATGACTGACTCAAAATTTTCCAGGGTAACCAGAGAGAGATGGTACGGCCGTTTCAAGGGCATCATCGTTCTGAGCAGCGCGACTCCATGAATGTTGCTACCTATGTTGATTCCCATCTTCATTTAGGCAGTGCCCGCCTTCGAAAGGAGCTGTAAACATTCCAGGCCATGGTAAGGATGCCGGCCAATAGGAGCACCGCCGTTACCGGTCTGCTGAAAAAGCCCAGCCAGTTGTAATCGACCATGATGACCGCCTTTACAAAGGCCGACTCCCCGATCTTTCCCAGGATGACGCCGAGGATGATCCCGGCACCGGAGTATCCTGTGCGACGGAGGAAATATCCCCCGATGCCTGACAGGATCATGACCCACACATCCAGGAGGGAGTTCCTCAGGGCATAACTCCCGATGATGGACAGGATGAAGATGATGGGGCAGAGCGACCTGAAAGGAATCTTCAACAGGTTGACCACGGTTTTGGTCTCGAGAAAGCCCAGGATGAAGATGAACACGTTGGCCATGAACATGGCCACAAAGAGCTCCCAGACCAAACCGGGGGCCCTGGTCATGATGAGGGGGCCGGGCTCCATACCGTGGATCATAAATACACTGATCATCATGGCCGTGATGGCCCCGCCCGGGAGACCCAGGGCCAGCAGAGGAATCATAGCCCCGCCTGTGGCGGCATTGTTGGCGGTCTCGCTCGCCACAACCCCCTCCAATTCACCTTTCCCAAAAGTTTCAGGGTGCTTGGACCAGCGTCTGGCCTCACTGTAGCTCAAGAATGCGGCCAAGGTGGCGCCGATCCCAGGCAGGACTCCTGAGCAAAAGCCAATTATCCAGGAACGGATAATGCAGACCTTCATGCGCCAGAAATCTCGGACAGAAGGGAATTTCAGTCCTACCTTCGGGGCCTTGTATTTCAGGGTAAACATCTTCTCTGCCTGGATAAAGACTTCTGAGATGGCGAAAATACCCAGGATCAGGGGAATAAAATTAATGCCGGCCATCAGAAAATAGCTCCCCATGGCAAACCGCGGCAGCCCCCCGGCCGGATCCGTCCCGACGCAGGCGAGAAGCAACCCCAGCATCACGGAGATCCACCCTTTCCAGAAGGTATCGGCTCCTACAGAGGCGGCCACGTTTAGGCCGAAAAAGATCAAGGCAAACATCTCCGGCGACCCGAATGCATGGATGGCCCAGCGTCCGATGGGGGCGGCGGCGAGCATCATCACGATGCAGGACAGGATACCTCCCAAGGAAGAACAAACAATGGCCGCACCAATGGCCAGGCCTGACTTCCCCTTCTGGGTGAGGGGATAGCCGTCGAATGCGGTCGGGGCGTTCTCTGGCGATCCGGGGATGTTGAAGAGGATGGCCATTGCTGCCCCGCCATAGGTACCGGAAGTATAGATAACGCCGTATATCATAATGGCCTGGTCTGCTTTCAGGTATATGGTGAAGGGAAGGATAACGGCCCCGAGGGTTATCATGTTAATACCGGGTAACGCTCCAAACAACAAACCCATGATGAGGGCCGAAAAAAAGAGGAGTACGGCCATGGGGTCGGTCATCAGATCAACGATACCAATCCATAAGTGTTCCATATGAATTACCTTCCTAAATTTGGGTGAATCTTGCGGTACATGGAATATCAGAAAACCACCATTCCTCCGGACGCTTCCTCTCGTGTCACTCTGCCTGAGGCCGTTGCAAGGATTGTGTTCAGGACAAGGAGGCCGGCACCATCCTTCAAGAGCTCTTTTCTCTCTCCCTGAACCCCGTTTTCATATTCACCCGGATGAATTTCCACCGAGGGGATCAAAGGGTGCAGGAGGCCTGATCCGTCTTTTTTGGGCCGGAGGACCATCTGGACGCCAGCGGTCATGAGACTCTGCACAAGGGCCTTGATTGAAGGTGGCCGATTCATCAGTCGAAGGCCGGGGGATAACCGGAGCTCCTTTCCCGCTCCCCCCTGTCCCCTTAAGTATCGCCCCAAACCTTTCGGCAGGTCAGTGGGCACATCCCCTTCTCCATGTAACCAAAGAATCGTGCCGTTCTCCGCCAGCAGATCCCGGATCAAAGCATGGAGATTGTCTGCCAATACCTGTGATGAAAAACAGCAAAAACAGAGTGAGAGTTTCGTGAGCCTCGTGAGTTGACGTCGCGCTTCACTCTGATCCATGACGATGCTTATGAGCCCTTCTACTGCCTCAAGGGACGCAACCTCTGTTGACCCTTTATGGACCACGAGAGAGTGAGGTTTTCCATTGCGCTCCAGCTCAATGGCCAGATCCTTCCAAGGAGTATCCTCCACCCGGTCATTTATTGGATCCTCGACAATGACAACATAACCCGCCACATTTGGGTGACGCAGTATGTCATAGAGATCTTCCGCCTCTGAGACATACTCCAGTCTTGTCACAACCAGCGTTGTACCCGCTACCATGTGAGCGGCTCGATAGGCTGCATTGGCAGCCACCGGCCCTCCGCCAATGATCATGATGTGGTTTCGGATGCCCACGGAACCGTCGGCCCGGTGAAAACCCATGAACTTCCACATGTTTCTCTGGCCTCCTCCTTCCTCGAAACCACCGGGTTCTTAATACTTCAAATCCCCGATTTCTTCCCTCTTCAGCCTAATCAAGGCCACAGGCCGCGTGGAAAGCGCAATGCCGGTGTCATCCTCCTTCGTGAGGAAGATGTTGACAAGCCAGTTATCGTTGTCTGTCTCAGGAAAATCATCCCTGAAATGGGCGCCCCGGCTCTCCTCCCTGTGTAAGGCGGAATGGGCGACCATTCTGGATACGGTAAGGGAATTGGTCACATCTATGATGTGCTGCCATTCCATGTTGAAACGGGTTAGGTACCGGTTGGCCACCGAAGCGCTGTCCACCTCTTCAAAGAGGCCGTCAAGGCGATGGACGGCCTCTTTCATCTTGCCCCCCGAACGGACCAGGCCGACTTTTTCCCACATGAGCTCTTTCATTTCGTCACGTATGGCATAGACGTCATTACCAGATTTCAACGTAAAAGGTTTTAGCCATCGCATCCTGATCCTTTCCGCGGCCGCCTCCTCATAGGGCCTCAGGCTTTCTTCCATGGCAATGAGCGCGGCGATGTCCCCCGCACGGCGTCCGAACACCGTGGAATCGCAGATCCCATTGCCACCGAGCCGGTTTCCTCCGTGGGTTCCCCCTGCGTCCTCACCGGCCACGAGCAGGCCCTCTAAACTGCTACGGCAATCTTTTTCTATCCTCACACCCCCCATCTGGTAGTGGGCCGTGGGGGTAATCTCCACTCTCTCTCGGGCCAAATCCTTGCCGATATCCTTCATCCTTTCCACCATACCGGGGAAATTCTCTTCCACAAAGCGGGCGCCCATGTGGCTGGCATCCAGGTAGATTCCATTGTTTTCCGTCCCCCGGCCGGCCATGATCTCCATGTAACCGGCTCGGGCAACACGGTCCCTCGTGGACTTCTCCAGCCGTTCCGGGTCGTACCGTTCCATGAAGCGCTCACCCAGACCGTTATAGAGCCTGGCGCCCGCTCCTCGCAGGCCTTCCTCCAGAAGACTGCCGGACAAACGGGAAGCCCCCGCGATTATACCGGTCGGATGAAACTGGACCATCTCCATGTCCACAAATTCAGCCCCGGCGCGGAAACACATGGCCATTCCATCACCCGTCTTGTCCACAGAAGGGGCTGATATCTTGAACATGGATGCGGACCCCCCGGTGGCCACAACAACAACCTTCGTATGGATCAGGAATATCTGCCCTGTCCTGATATTCGCCATTACGCACCCCACGACACGATTGCCACTCTCCGTCGTCAGAAGATCCAGGCCCCGTGTCTCTTCCATGACATTGATATTCCTTGCAAATATCTGGTCTGTGAGGCGACTGATGATCTGGATTCCGGTCAGGTCGGCGACGTGTACCGTTCGATCAAAAGACTGACCTGCAAAGGCCTTTTGGTGGATCTTGCCATCCTCGGCCCGATCGAAGAAACAGCCCACCGAAACCTCCAACTCATGGACGGTGCGAGGTGCATCGTTTACGAGGGTCCAGGCCAACTCCTGATTGTTTATGCCGCCCCCCCCTTTGAGGGTGTCCATGAAGTGCTTTTCCAGTGAATCATTTTCGTTTAAAACCACATTAAAGCCACCCTGGACCATCCGGCTGCATCCCCCCTTGCCTATAATCCCTTTGGTGGCCAGGATGATCTTGAGCTGAGGATTTCTTTCGTACGCATGAAGGGCCGCAAAAAGGCCTGCGCCGCCGCTTCCGAGTATCAGCACATCCGCTTTAATGGCATCCAATATCTCTAATCTCCTTATCTCAATCCCTCTACTTGAATATTCCGAACTTGCTCAGGACACAACGCTTTTTCAGGCTCTGAATGGACCTCGTGGGTACGATATTCTTGGGACAGACCTCCCCGCAGTTGAACTGGGTGTGACAGCGCCACACGCCGTCCGTTCTTTCCACCACCCTCAATCGCTCCCTTTGCGCTCTATCCCGCTTGTCCGCGATGAGGGTGTAGGCCCTGTTCAGGGCCGCGGGTCCGATAAATCCATCGTTCATGCTAACCATGGAACAGGCGGCATAGCAGGCGCCGCAGGCGATACAGTCCAGCATATCATCAATGAACTCACGTTCTCCTGTGCCCGGTGGGAGGACGACGGGTTCGGTTATCTCCCACTTACCCATGTAATAGGGTTTGATGCGCTTCCACTTCTCAAAAAAGGGCTCCATATCTACCGCCAAATCGCGGACGACAGGGAAATTGGGCAGGGGTCCCAGGGTTATGTTGCGGGTCTTGAGCATGGAAACCTGGGTTCGGCAGGCCAGACGAGGCCTCCCATTGACATACATGGAGCATGACCCGCACATCCCGACCCGGCATGATGCCCTGAAACAGAGGGTCTTGTCCATGTAGTTCTGGATGTGCATCACCACATCCAAAATAGACATATTATCGTACCCGGGGACCTCGAAATCATCGTACCTGGGCTCTGCATCGTTTTCGGGATCGTACCGTAAGACCTTGACCATGAGCGTTTCAAACATCTCTCAACCGTCCCATCGCTATTTGAAAAAAAGAAGAGAAAAGAAGCCGATGCCCGTCAAACCCAGCCCGACACACACCAGTGATGCAAGGACCACTACCCTGGATCTGACGTCAGGGCCGAAATCCAGAAATATGGAGTAGAGGCCATATGTGACGTGATAGAGCCCGCACACGAGCAGCAACAGGTCCAGAATGATGAAAACCGGGGAGCTGAGCCTGATCATGATGTCGTCAAACCGAAGCCCCCCGTGGCCGTGACCGTAGTGCAAAAAGACAATGTGTAAACCCAACGCCCCCAAGAGGATCACTGCCGTTACCCTCTGGATTAACCATGCCCAGGCATTCATACTAACAATACCCCCTCATTCAGCTTAAACAAATGTCAGGCACACGGACCAGATCCATAAAATGGCAGCCACAGCCATGAAGGACCAGAAAAGCACCTTCTGGCTCCTCTGCGCCACCCCGATGCCCAGATCAAAAAGCACCACGCGAAGACCGTTCAGGCCGTGGTAGTAGACTGCGCTGAGGAGCATCGCATCCAATACCTTGAAAATCGGACTCCCCATGAGCAGACCGAGCCTGGCATTAAAAGCCTGCTCGCCCGCCAAGAGGGCGGAACCCATCAGGATCGTGTGCAGGAAGATGTAGAAGCCCAGCCCCAAGCCTGACAGTCGATGGCCGAGCCAAGCCCACATGCCGACCGCCGCCCAAACCTGGCTTTTTGAGGACCAGCCGTGTGTCATACCCTTATACCGGATGGTTTTCATTGTCTCCCCTGCATCCATCGATAAATCCTCTCCTCAATATCTCTCTCCTGTCCCCCTTTTAATAGGGGGAAAGCCTTCACCCCCGCCGCATTACCCCTTTTTCCCAAAATAGGGTCGGCCACCTTGCCGACCGGATCGATTTCCGGATGGTTACTCACCAATGACCTACACAGCACCCAGCTTTCTCAATAGCTCCGGCATCTTTTCCTTTGCCTGCCCTTTTACATCGAAATAGAGATGGTTCATGTGAGAATCCATGGCCACGATGAGAGGACCGAAGTCCTTGACCCTCAGCTTGTAGATAGCCTCCGGGTGGAGGTCCTCCCAGAAGACCTCTTCCACCTCCTCGATCTGAGTGGTCTCCAGTGCAGCCGCACCGCCGACAATAGCCAGGTAGCAGCCACCTAGTCGGTTCATGGCCTCCAGACTCCCTTGCAGGAGGCCGGCCTTGCCCACAATGGCCCTGACACTGTATTTTTCCATGAGGGGTGGGGTGAATCGTTCCATTCGGGTGCTTGTGGTAGTCCCTATGATGATCTTCTCCCATCTATCTCCAACTTTTTTCAGGCTGGGGGCCGTGTGGAGACAGATAGCACCCGTCAGATCTACGGGCGGCTCCTGGTTGTGGTCGAACATGCGAATCTGGGTGGCATCGCGTATACCAAAGATGTGACCATTGACGGTGACGATATCCCGCACCTTCAACTGCCTCACATCATCCTCTGAAAGAGGGGTGGTCAAATTGTAATGTGCCATCTTCTTTCCCTTTCTAGTTTCAAAAACCATATTTCACTTTCCCATCGGAAAAGATCTTCGCCCGTGCTCTTCTGGCCGGCCAGCACTGTGTGTTGACGGCCACGGGGTTCAGGGTGATGTGGGTGTAAGCGGCCTCGATGTGAACGGCCAGCGTCGTCGTCTTTCCACCGAGCCCCATGGGGCCGATCCCCAGCTCATTGATCACCTCAAAAAGTTCTGCTTCCAGCTTTGCGAGTTCCGGATCGGGATTTTTAGACCCGATCGGCCTTGCAATGGCTTTTTTTGCGAGCACACTGACCAGATCCGCTGTCCCTCCGATACCAACCCCGATGATCCCAGGCGGACAGGGGTTGGCGCCGTTTTCGAATACCCGCTCCAAAACGAATCTCTTCAGCGCGCCGACGCCATCGGCCGGGATGAACATCTTCATGGCGCTCATATTCTCCGACCCCGAACCCTTGGGGACCATGAGGATATCCAGATAGTCCCGGTGTTCTTCGAACTCCCAGTGGATGATGGGGAGACCATCTCCAACACTGGTCTGGGGATTGATCCGTGTGAGGGGGTGTGTAGAGCTTCCCCGAAAGGGGTGCTCCAGGGTGGCTCTTTTGGCGCCCTCTTTCAAGGCGTTGACAATCTTGGCGCCGTCCACCGGGAACTGACTCCCCATGGTAACGAAATAGATGGGGAGCCCTGTGTCCTGGCATATGAGCAGGTCTTGTTCCTCTGCCACTTCAATGTTCTTTAGGATCATCTGGAGAATCTGCTTGGCCGTCTCATGGGTCTCCCTCTCATAGGCCCTATTGAGGGCCTTCTTGACATCCGGGGGCAGTAGCTTCAAGGCCCTGATATAGAGTTCCTTGGCCGCATCCTCCACAACCTGATAATCGAATTCGTTCATAAATCTATTCCTCCATCGTGTTTTCCAAATTTTTCCATGCATCGATGCGGACACTCCTAACATGATCCCTCATGAGCTTCTCAGCGAGATCCGCATCGCCCTTTTCAACGGCTTCCATGATCTTGACATGCTCATGATATGTTTTTTCCATACGTCCTGGCAGCACCACCGTCCTCCATCGGATGAACTGGAGATGAAGATTGATGGTCTCCATCATGCTCCTGGCCAAGTCGTTGCCACACCCTTCCAGGAAAATAGAATGGAGTTCGGCATCCACATCCGTGGCCTTTAGGAGTCTCTTCTCACCCTTGGCCTCTGCAACAATGGACGCCTGGGTCTTGAGCGTCCTTCGAATCCGATTTGATAATTCATCCGTCATGTTCTCAACTGCAAGGCGTGTGATAAGTCCCTCCAGAATCTCTCTCACGTTCATGATATCCATTATCCGCTTCTTGGAGATTGAGACCACATAAGCCCCTTTCCGGGGTTTGATCTCGACGATACCTTCGTATTCCAAACGCACCAGCGTCTCCCGGATGGGCGTCCGGCTGACATGGAGCATTGAGGCGACGGTCTCTTCGTTAATCTTCTCACCGGGCTTGATCTGACCGGTGATAATCAGTTCTTTCAGGACATCGTAAATCTGTTCTCTTAAGTTGGGTCGATCTAATAAAGCCTCCATCTGTATCTTCTCCCTACCCATGTGTCCGGTTCTTAGGGAGTCCCCTATCCTAAATTGTATCTATTTTCAATCTGATGAAAATTGTATCATATTAGAAAAGACCTGAGACACCCTTCTTTTGTTTGAAATATTCGCCTGTAAATAGAAGCGACGCCCGTTATATTGTATTTTGTATAATGTATAAAATATACCTTGTCAAGGAAAAAGGCTTTTCCTTTAAATTTTCTTTTGCATAGACCTGTCCGTAAGCATAAGAACTGAACCACTCGTTCTGAAAACCCTGTTAAAGGAACACGAAAAAATCGCATATGATATTCTTGCCGCCCTAGAAAGCAAGAGCAGAAAGGTTCTGGCCCTTTTCAAAGATTGTCCGCAGTTTGGATATTTCCCTTATTTTTCTCAATTCGATGATATTGCGTTATATTACATAACGTTGGAACAAAGTATCCGCACGATAATAGAAAGCGATCTTCTATCCATATACCCTACGTTAGACGGCAGCAGCATAAAGAAAATCAAAAGGCTCCTTTCTGCCATTGACGACGTTGAACCGGTATCGGCAATAAAATACCTTTATGGTTGTTTGGTTTATTGTACTAGGACAAAGGAGTGCCGGCTTTTGGGGGCAACTTACAGGACCCGGCACTCACAGAGAAAGGATCGAAATATTGATATCTTTTGAGCCTGAGATTGCTCGCAAATCGAAAGAAACCTAAAGGAAGATAAGGACCTGAGAAGCAGCCATTTATTACCTCAACTCTACAAAATTGTCTATGAAATTATCAAAACAGTTTCGCGGCCACCAATACTTTCTTGGTTTCTTGTGGCGTGGCTTCACATAATGAGAAACAGATGATCGACCTGATCATGACGGTAGGGATGTACAACTTGGTCTCCATGGCACTGAACTCTCTGGGGGTCCGGTCGGATGAAGGCATGCCGGGCTTCCCAAAATAAACATGCGGCGGGTATGGGGAGATCGGGGACCAAAAGAGGATCGGCCATGGGGGTGGCGTCACTTCGCCGGCTCATGTCTTTCCCTGAAGAATCGGAAAAAAACGGTTTTGAAGTCAGGGAGGCGGCCTCAGCCTATTCCAAGAGGAGCAGGGAGAAAGAACCGAGGTTCTGAGTCAGCTCTTCGCGGTGGTTTCATAGTTCAGCGCACGATAATAGCTTTCTGCCGTATAGATGGCGGCCAGGGGATTGTGGCCCAGGAGCCGGTCCTTCACGGCAAGAACTGTGCAGGGGGCTTCGGCGTTTTTGAGGAAAAGGGAGTCATGACCCACGCACAATCCCAGCAGAATGTTGAATTCGGTCTTTTCCTCGTTGAGAAGATACGCCTGGGCGATGGGGTTGCACATGGATTCGAAGCATCCTGGTATAATTTTTTCCTCTTCCTGGATTCCGAGCCGCTCCTTAGGGATTTGCCCTACCTTACAGATGGCCGACACCACTTGAAAGCCATGGCCGGTGAGAATTTTTTCCACCACCGCTGCCTCCTTGCGTAGCCCGGAACAAAATCCCATGCCGAGGCGGGTGTAGTTCATCTTCCTGGAAAACTCGATGACTTCCTGGATTCGTGATTTAGCGGGCTTCACCTGGGCGTAGCCGAGTTCTTTGTCGGCATAGCCCTGACCTTCCTGCGCCGAGGCCGCATGGGCAAAGCGCAGCGTTTCCGGCTCGTCGTACGCGCTCACTGCCCGGGCGACAATGTCGGGGCGGTTTGCTGTGGGACAGAAAGGGGGAAATTTCCCATCCGGCTCTCGGCAGAGCCGGTCGGTGATCTTGATGGGACACCGGGCACATTCTGGGGCAATGGTTGAACTCATTACTTCTCCTTTCAGGTGTACCGGCGTAGCCAGGCGCTAATTTTGGGCTAAAGCTTCTCTCTTTCCGCTAGCTTTTCGGCACACGGAAAACTTGTAAATAACAGCTCGACGAAGACACGCCAAGTTCTAAGTTTAAGCCGAGGAATCAATCTCCTTAGCCGAAGGTGGCGCCGGAACCAAGTCGTTTGAAACCTCCTTTGTTAAGATTTTTGTTTTGTTTTCCAATTTTTTCTTAACAGGAGGTTTCTCTTTTGGGTAGCTATTAAGATATTTTTTCTTTGGTACCCTCAGGGGTGTAACCTGTTGATGTCCTGATGTCTAACAATCCTATAATCTCCTGTCAAGTAGAAAGAAAAAAAGGCCTTAAAATCTGGAAGCTAATCAACAGATCTTGATTTTGGACACACCTATCCTACAGCCCATCAGGGACTTGTCGGCTTTTTCGGTGAGTCTCTCAAAACAAACGAACCCTGCACCTCATTGTAATCAATATCCGGCATGCTGTGTGTTGACAGCCACCCATAATCCCTTATCCAGATTGCAAAGTTCAGTGAGAGATCCTGTATTGTTCCCACCGAGGTCAGACGCCTCTACGTCCATAAACGGGCTCTCTCACCGAAATTGAAAAACTATTAACCCATATTCAGGAATTCAGCAAGATCCAAAAAGCTCGCTTTCCGAAAAGCTATCCCCTTCCACGCCCTGCTATTCAACACAAGACTTCCCAGGCCAAATAGCCATAAGAAACATGAGACCACCATATATTGTGCCGCTCATTTTCTTGACTCACGAGGACACTTTATCTATACTTCTTCCCCAAGAAAAGCAAGGTCTTATCACCTTAGATTGAAGTGAGTAACGTGGGAGATCATAGTGACTGCACCCTATTGTTTTCCCCAAAAACGTGAGTTCCTATTAAAAAATCATGGAGCGCCGCTATGGATTTCGGAGTACGTTTGACTGTTCAGGGAGAAATGGGAGCGCCCGCCGAGGGGTTGGCCAGGTATGCTTGCGACATGGCAATGAGAGCGGAAGAATTGGGGTTCGATTCGGCCTGGATTCCCGATCACCTCAACAATGCGCGTCTGGCGCCGGGAGAGCAGGGGCCGAGCCTCGAGTGTTTCACGTGTGTGACGGCGCTTCTTATGCGAACAAAGAAGATCGTCATCGGCCCCCATGTGTTCTGCAACATGTTCAGGAATCCCGGCCTGCTTGCCAAGATGCTCACAACCCTCGATGAGTTTTCCCGGGGTCGTGTAATCCTGTCCATGGGAGGGGGCTGGTTTAAGGAAGAATCGGTGAGTTACGGGTACTCTTGGGACGATGATCACGATACCAGGCTGGAGCAGGTGCGGGAGGCGACTTACCTCATCAAGGCCCTATGGACGCAGGACAGGGTGACCTTCAAGGGGAAGCACTACACGATGGAAAATGCGTATCTTGAGCCCAAACCCTATACGAAACCCCATCCGCCCATATGGATTCCAGGGGAATCGGCCTCTGCCCGTGAGATGGTCAAGGAATTCGGGGATGCGTGGCTCATCTACTCCAAGTCGCCCGAGAGGGTAGCCCGCATGAAGGAGGAGATGTGCGAGTTCTGCGGCCGGGAGGTCCCGTTGGTCATATCAGCGGTTTTTGTATCGGATCCCGTGGAGGAAAAGGCCCTGGATTACGCCAGGATGTTTCTGAAGGAGAGGGAACACCGTTTTGTTACTAAACCCACCCTCGAGGGCATCATGCATCATAACATCATCGGGACCCTGGACGAATGCCGGGAAAAGGTCGAGGCCTACCGAAACGCCGGAGTGGATCATCTCATTATTCAACCCATGCCGCCCCGAGAGAGGATGGAACTGTTTGCTGAAGAGATCATGGCCCATTTTCGTCAATAGCTAAAAATCAGGGAGCGGCCTTGTAATGCCGGTCATGCCGGCTGAAATAGCATGGATCTTTTCCATTTCCGTTGCGGGTTCGTTCTTGAAAAAAACAGCGTCGATCCTTTACACCGTGGGTGAGGTCTTGTAAAACCATATCCGATATAGTAGGAATGGAGTCAAGAATTTTACTTATCAGGTCCAATTATTAGGCCAGGGGATGTTCAATATCGGAAAGCATAAGCGGCATCTGTTTTTTGGTTCTTTTTGTGCCTTTTCTCTCAAAATATCAGAATGTTACCTTTCATGGATGGACAGTAAAAGTCTTTGCTTAGACTTTTTGAAAAGGATCATTTCGTTGTTGGAAAACTTCAGGTACTTTGAATATGTCCTCATAGCAATCGCTGCAATCGGTTCGGCAGTGATTAAGAATGGTGTTGGTGTAGGAGCTGGTATTTTCATGCTTCCCTTTTTATCCCTAGTCCTTCCGGCCAAATTTGCACTGGGATTGGGAGCCCCGATCATGTTGGTTTCAGACATTGCGGGTGTTGTATATTACTGGAAAGACTGGAATAAAAAGCAGTTGCTCCTGTTGCTACCTCCCGCCTTTATCGGGGTCATACTCGGTGCATCAATGATAAAAACCATCCCCAGCGAACTGTTTCGATTTTGGGTCGGACTTTTTGCCATAGTGTTTTCGTCCTACCAGCTTCTCAAATTGATACTGTCAAAGCCGGAAGCGTCGGGCGGATGGGCGAATTGGGTTTCCAAACCCAAAAAGACCCTAACGATGCTTTTTGGTTTCCTGGGTGGCCTCGCAAGCAGTGTTATCCATGCGGGCGGACTTGTCATGTCTCTCTATCTCATTCAAAAATCAAAAGATAAGAGGGCATTTGTTGGTACCTTTGTTCTGTTCTTTGCGTTCATCAACTTCCTGAAGGTAATAGCATATTTGAGAATTGAAATATTGACTTCGGATGTCGTCTTGTTGGCTGCAACCATATCCCCTCTAATCATTCTTGGCAGCTTTTTCGGAAACGTCCTCAACAAAAGGGTTTCACAAAAAGCGTTCAGAGTAATTGTCCTTGCAGCCATTCTGATCATCGGAATTACTCTTTTAATCAAGACGTAACTGGTTGATAGTAGGAGGGAAGAGGTTGTTGAAGATCATGATGAATGGGCCCTCTCCGACGATCTCAATCCAGTTTGAAACGAATGGGAACCTTGACCGTCATACGCAAGGGAATTCCGTTCCTGGTTCCCGGCTCAAACCGCCATTTCCTGACGGCATCCTCAGCGGCCCTGTCCAGTCTTCTGTGACCGCTTGAGTGAAATATTCTTATATCTCCGACCCGGCCGGTCTCCATGACGAGGACCTCAAGAACCACGATTCCCTCGTACCCCCGGCGTCGCGCAACGCTGGGATAGGAAGGTCGGGGATTTTCTCTATAGAGCGGTCTGGCCAAGCTTGCGCCTGGCGGCCCTGCGGATGGTGTTCCGCGATCAGGCGGACCCGGGTCAGGCGTTTCAGGGATCGGGTGAGGTAGATCCGAAAGCAGCTCTTCAACGATCTCATCGTTGACAGGTTCTTTGTAGCGGGCCGGCTCCTGGCGGATTGGAACCGCTTTTCTTGCAGTGTCGACCGCACCGGTCTCAGGCTTCGGTTTCTGGGTTTCATGTTTCTTCTTCGGCGGTACGGATGGCACATTGGCTACGGTTCTCCTTGCCTTTTTTACCTGCCTTTTTGGCCTGGGGCGAAGGATGGCCCGGGGAAGGGCCTTGGGTTCACGACGGGGGGTTGTCCTGGGCCTGACCAATGGTTGCGGTGATGCCTTCGGGGGAAGCACGACGCGCTTTTCAACCGGCTTCACATCGATCAGTGTCAGGGTAACGGCGCGTTTGACAGGAGGTAACTGACTCTTCCGCGGCAGCCAGTTGGAGCCTCTGGTCAGAAGAAAGCCATGCAAACCAATGGCAATGGCCACGGCCGGCAATAGATTTTTCACTTTCCCTGCTCCACCTGTGCCTGGAGAGAAATTCTTGTCAAGCCGGCCATCCTGATCTGGTCGAGTACTTCGAACAATCTCTGGTACGCAAGCTCACGATCAGCGAAAAGGAGGACGCCCGCTTCAGCTTCCCCTCCGGCTTTTTTCCGCAACGTTCTCGCCAGCTCAGTCTCAGGGACCTCTTCCTTGTTCACAAAAATACGGCCGTCACGCTTGGCCGTCACTGAAAAGGTCAATTGCTTATTCACCTTTGCTGTGGTGGAGGTGGGAAGCTGTACAGGGAGTCCACGGTGCACTGCCATGGAAAGCATGGCATAAATAAAAAACACCAGCAGGAGGAAGACGACGTCGATGAGCGGCAGCATTTCAATACGGGCTCGTTTCTGGCTGGGTCTGGGTAGTCTCATGATCAAGGCCCCTGCAGACCATTTCCTCGGTCTTTCCGGCTGAGTTTTTCATAGACGATTTCGAGGCTGGTGGCGTATTTCTCAATGGTTATGGCCGCATTTTCCACCCGCGCATTGAAGTAGTTGTAAGGAAAGACGGAAAGAATGGCTATGGCCAGTCCGGCGGCGGTCGTTATGAGTGCCTGGGCAATGCCTGCCGTGACAATCTGCGGGTGCTCGATTCCTGCGGCACCCAGAAGATCGAATGAGGATATGATCCCCAGGACCGTTCCGAAGATACCCAAAAGCGGGGCCACCGTGATCATGGTGTCCAGTATGGCCATGAACCGTCTCATTCTCTTGATTTCTTCCGCTCCGGCCGACTCCATGGCCTTGATCATGGAAAACTCACGGTGGAGGATTCCCGTGACCAGGATTCTGATCACATAATCTCTGGAGTCCTCAACCATCGCCTTGACGCCGCTCCAGTCTCCTTTCTGGCAGAGATTGAGTACACGGTCCACAAGGGATTGATCGCGCCTCATATCTTCCCTCAGCCAGAACAGCAGCCGTTCAATCACCACGGTCATGGCAATAATGGAACAAGCAAGGAGCGGGTACATCACGGGTCCGCCCTTTTCAAACAAATCCATCATCGTTTTCTTCCCCTCTTCTGTGGAAATTCCATGTTAGAGTCTCAATGTTCACTCACCTCCGAGCAAGAGACAGGCCTTTCCTTTCCCTGGTATGTATGAAATGCCAAATGCCAAAGCCCAAATCAAGATCAAATTTCAAATGCCCAAAAATCTCTAAAACTGCATCAGAAAATGCTTTTCTTAGCCTTTTGGTCATTTGTCATTCATTTCACATTTGGATTTTGATATTTCTCATTTTTGGAACCTGATTCGTTGCTTACCGTATGAATCATCTCACAAGTGCAGGAGTACATACCCCACAACCGGTCAAACGATGCTCACCCTGGGTGAACCGGTGGCGGGGTTCTTGTCCACAGTCACCGGGCACCCGTAAACAGCCTCAACGTTCTGCGCGGTAAGGACCTCTCCCGGCCTCCCCTCTGCATAGATGTTTCCCCTGTCCAGGAGAACAATCCTGTCGCAGTAACGGGCGGACAGGTCTATATCGTGGGAAACCGTGAGCAGGCTGAGTCCACGCTCTTTTTTCAGGGAAGAGAGGAGCTCAAAAATCTCTTTCTTGAAACGAAGATCCAGAAAAGAAGTGGGTTCATCAAGCAATATCAGCTTTGGCTCCTGGGCAAGCGCTCTCGCGATCATCACGCGCTGTTTTTCTCCTCCGGACAGCTGATCGATGGGCCGTTGAGCCAATTCCGCACAGTGCGTGGCTTCCATGGCCTCAAAGGCTACCGCCAGATCTTGCTCCCCTTCAAATTGTAACAAGCCCATTCGTGGAAACCGTCCCATGAGGACCACTTCCAGGGAAGAAAAGGCAAACTGGAAATGATTTTCCTGGGGAACCATGGCAACTTCTCTTGCAAGACGCGTCCTTTTATAGGACTGGATCGGCTGTCCCCTGAGTAACACAGTCCCTTCAGGGGGCTCCAGGATTCTGTCCGCGATCTTGATCAAGGTCGTTTTTCCGGACCCGTTGGGACCGAGGACACCCACCAGTTCTCCAGCCCCTATCTCCAGGGAGATGCCGCGCAGTGCCCAATGGGAACCATAGCGATACCCCACCCCTTTAAGGATCAGGATCCTGTCCACCGGCTTCCTCTCTTCCTCAATAGGTAGATAAAAAAGGGCGCACCAAGAAACGCCGTAATGACACCCACTGGTAATTCCGAAGGCGAAATAACGGTCCTGGCCAGGGTATCAGCGGCGATCAGAAAAATGGCGCCCCCCAGTGCGGAGACCGGCATCAGAAGCCTGTGATCAGATCCGAAGGCCATGCGGGCCAAGTGAGGGATCACCAGGCCGACAAATCCTATGAGCCCTGAGAACGCCACCACCAGGCCGACCACGAGAGAAACCACCAGAAAGCAAACCAGCTTCGCCTTGCGCACGTCGACACCCAAATGAAGCGCTGCATCTTCCCCGGCGGTCATGACATTGAGGTGCCTGGCAAAGCAATAAAGGATCACGAAACCCGCGAGAACCGCCGGTCCGGTCAGTGCGGATTCAGCGAACCTGCTCTGGCTCAGATCCCCATACAGCCAGAAGAGCATGCTATGGAGCCGATCATCTGTTGCCGTGGCGATGAAAAACATGATGATTGCTGTGAAGAAGGCATTAATGATAACCCCTGACAGGAGGATCGTCGAGGACTCCATGCCCATCTTCTTCTGGCCGATAAACAACACAACATACATGGTCAACAGGGCGCCGCCAAAGGCCATGACCGGAATTCCCAGGTTGTAACTGAATCCAAGCATGATCCCCACCACAGCACCGAATGCCGAACCGCTCGAGACGCCCAGGATAAACGGATCCGCCAAGGGATTCCTCAAGAGGGCCTGGAAGACCACACCGCCGAGTGAGAGTGCGAATCCGCTCAGGCCCGCCAGAATGACTCTGGGAAGACGAATTTTCAGAATGACGAGCCGCGAGGGGTCTGATGCATCAGCATTCCCGGTCAAGAGACGCCACCATTGGCTCCATGTCACACTGGCCGTGCCCGTCATCAGGGAAAATACCACTGTGAGAAGAAGAACCACCGACAGCCCCAGACATAAGGTTGAGACCCGCGAGGCTCTAAGGGGTCCTTTCTGCGGTCCTTCATACATCGGCCTTCTCATTTGACGGCTCCCCCGCGCTTCTTTTCGGGTCCGGAATCCCACTGTACCTCCGGATGGATCAGCCTCGCCATCATCTCCAGGCCATCCACAATACGTGGAGAAGGCCGGTCCAGGAGATCCGAATCCACGAGGTAGACCTGCTTTTTTCGTACCGCCGGGATGCTGGGCCATTTGTACCAGTTCTCTTTTTCCCGCTCGAACCGCCCTCCCCGTTCCATGGACGAGATAATAATCACCTCCGGCCTGCGTTTCAGCACCTCTTCAATACCTATTGTGGGATAGAATACATCCAGATTTCCAGCCATATTTCTTCCCCCGGCGAGGCGAATGACGTCATGATGAATCGTATGACTGTTCACTGTCATGATCGGCCTGATGTTGATTTGAAGGAACACCAACGGCTTTTTTAACGCAGACGTTCTCTTCACGATTTTTTCAACACGACCCTTGAGCTGGGAAGCCAGGTGGTGACCACGCTCACCGACTCCACAGACATCGGCAATAGCGGCGATCGTGGCGATGGTCTCTTTAACCGTCCTCGGATTGACCACGTAGACGGGAATCCCCGCCTGTTCCAGAAGCTTGACCGCGCCTCGCCTGTTGCCATCCACGGTTCCGATAACCAGATCGGGCTTCAGTTCCAGGATCCGCTCCACATTCACCTGGATATAGCTTCCCACCTTCGGTTTTTTCAGGGCGTCCGTGGGATAATAACTGTATCGTGTCACGCCCACGACCCGGTCTCCCAATCCCAGGTAATAGAGAATCTCCGTCAGATTCGGTGCCAGTGCCACAATTCTCCGGGGGGTGTCTGGCAAATCCACCGAACGGTTGAGGGCGTCGTAAAAAACAGCGCCCGGGCAGGGAGCTGCCTTTATCAGGAGTATGCAGCATGCCAGGAGAAACGCAGCTGCATATCCCCTGTGCCGTTTGATGTCTCCGTTCATTTTTCGCCACAAAAAAAACCCAGACCGATCCTCTCGACCTGGGGAAATCCCGTTTTAATCCTCAAGTTCATCACTGGCGCTTCATTTCCGCGAATGGTGCGCCGTATGTCCAGGCAGGTCTTCTGACTCCCCCACCCCATTGACGGCCTTCCCGCCGGTCGACTCCTCCAGCCAAAAACCTGGAGCCTTCCCTTCAGTGGCGCTGAATGTCAAAGGGGTTCCCATCCTCAAAATGGGCAGGGTCACAGCGGCGGGCCCGTCCCCGATTTGCACAGGGTTCCCTATTAAGCTCTGCACCTGAACTGATCCGGATTCCAAAAAAACCAAAAATCCGGACCGGTAAAGTCTCTTATAATCGATCTTGTTTTGAAAGTCTACCTGAATTAGTCCGTACTTTACAAGCGTGAAGTATGCAGGGATAGATTCATTTCATTCCGAGCCAGTTTCAGAATGTTCAATTTTGTTCGAGGTCAAGTCGAAGATCCCGGACTTCGATCGGGGAGAGGTGAAAATTTTTTCCACAGGAATATATAGGATATTTCGAGGATCAAAATTCGAGTCTGACGCAGCTTGTCCCGTCGTAGCCTTGGCGTAGACGGAAGATCGGGCAAAAGGGGGCGTTTTGAAACTGGCTCATTTCTTTTTCAATCCCAACCGGTCCATCTTATTGAACAGGGTCTTGTAGCTGATCTTGAGCAGCTTCGCAGTCTGAACCTTGTTCCCACCGGTCATATCCAGTGCGTGCCCTATGGCCATTTTTTCTATATAGACGGAGGCTTCGGCTGTCAGCGTCTTCAGGGATAACGCGGTTCTTCCGGTCTCGGTTGCATCAATTTCCTCCGGGCCGCCTTCCGCTGTTTCCTGACGCATTTCCTCGGGGACGGGAACACCGTCCGCATCCAGGCTGTCGATCAGTTCCATCCTTACCTGATCGGGTTCGTCGCCCACCATCAACCTCAATACGGTACTCGACAATTCCCTCACGTTCCCTGGCCAGTGGTAGATCTGAAAGAGCTTCCTCAAATCAGCATCCAGTTCGAAAGGAACGTCGATGCCGTAATCAAGGCCGTGTTTTTTCACATAATACCTGGTCAATAGCCCAATATCCTGACGTCGCTCTCTCAGGGGGGGAATCTCGATCTTGATGACATTCAACCGGTAATAGAGGTCTTCGCGAAAGCTGCCTGCCTCCATATCCTGTTCCAGATTGTGGTTCGTGGCAGCGATGACCCAGGCGTCCACATTGACATCACTGGTTCCTCCCAGTCTGGTAAACTCGCCGTTTTGCAATACCTGCAGGAGCTTCGCCTGAAGGCTCATGGGCATGTCGCCGATTTCGTCAAGAAAAATAGCACCATCCGAAGCCAGTTCAAATTTTCCGGGCTTGGAGTTGTCCGCGCCGGTAAAGGCGCCTTTTTCGTAGCCAAACAACTCGCTCTCGAGGAGATTCAGAGGGAGCGCCGCGCAATTGACCTTGATGAAGGCATTGTTTTTCCTGTCCGAAGCGTTGTGGAGCAGTCTGGCCACAACCTCTTTGCCGGTGCCCGTCTCGCCCACGATGAGGACGCTGAATGCCGTCTCCGCAACCATAGTGATCAGGTCACGGATTTTTTTCATGGAAGGATGATT
>CAYUCJ010000004.1:0-28679 GCA_964443285.1 uncultured Desulfobacteraceae bacterium
GGGTCCGAAAAAGACCCTCAGGCCCCCTCCTGAGCTCTGGTGAATAGGGAGGCGTCCAATGACCTCCTGCAAATATCCTTGCAGCAAAAGGGAGGGGCTGTGGATTCGTTTCCGAAAGGGAATATGGGGACGCCGGAATCGCTTAATAGAGACAGCCTCGTGAAGCATGCTCCCGACAGGCGCATCGGACCATCTGCGCTTGGACCGATACAGGGAGTATCTTGGCCGGGAAGCCCTGGCAGAATATTTGCGCCGTGATAGAAGCGCCGGAGATATATATTCACGCCGGAAAGGAATGCACGGACCCTCCCGTTGGGGTTCAATGCGCCTTACCTGGGGCTGTGGGTTCGTTTCCGAAAGGGGATATGGTGAACGCCTGAGTTTCTCAGTAGCCGGTTTGTGCCACTTTGCGGCAACCTGTGAGGAAGGAAGGGGAGGCGTCCTGAAAAAGACCCTGAGACCCCCTCCCGAACTCTGTTGAATCAAGCGGGTTCCTTGGAAGAGATCATGCTGCCCATGAACGTGATTAAAATTCAATGACGGGCTTTTGCGATTCCATCAATTTTGATGACTGGGCTGATAGGACAGGGTGTTGGGGCCCGTCAGTGGGCGGGAGGCCGGTCCTCAATAAAGGAACGCACGAGATTCCTCCCACTGAAGTTCCCGAGGGTAATGTAGTGGAGGAGTGTCTCGGGGCCGAAGAGCTTTCCCCGAATCGTACGGTAGCTGTGCCCTCTTCGGTGAAGATCCCACACGCGATCCACCGTATCCCCCAGGTACTCCAGTTTCTTTAGGATCTCGTTTTTTGGATCCTGCTTGACACTGCCGCTTCCTGAAAATATGAAGGCGGGTTCAAGGTCTGCCAGAAGTCGAAGGGATGCCATGATTTTCCATATGTCATAGTCGGCCCTTAACGCGCAATCCTTCCCACCAATGAAGGCGTCTCCGGTGAATAACCACCCGTGGTTGGTTTCGAAAAAGCAGACATGATCCCTGCTGTGGCCAGGCGTATGGATCACCTGGAAACGGAGATCATTGTGCTCGACGGTTTCTCCAAGGGGTGCCCCCCGGCTGGGCTCGGGATATCCCCACATGACCCTCTGGTACGGCCGGAGAGGCTGTCTATCCCTTGGCGCCGCCAGAACCGGAAGCGCGAGGGGGTGAGCCAGGACAGTCGCTCCGTACTGTCGTTGAAGCTCCGCGTTGGCGGCGATGTGATCCTCATGGCTATGGGTATTGAGAACCAGTTCCACACCCGATCCCTCCAGGGCATGAAGGAGTTCGCGGACCGTGTGGGCGCACCCCGTATCCACCATGAGACCGTCGACCCGGTAACAGGCTGTAAAGTAGCGGCCCCGGCCCCAGAGGGTGCGAGCCAGATGAAATTTCGTCACGGGCCCTATTTGCTCGACGTGGATCATGGCACAAATGTACGCATAAAGGTTTCACCAGAGAAGATACTGGGCTTTTCCTTAGCTGCTATTGACTGAAAGCTCAAGTTGTTTTTCCGGAAATGGCTTCCTCATGGAGCCTCCTGAGGAGCATCAAAGATTCCACTGCCCCTCCCTCGAGCAACATGAAGGTTGGCCCCAATGCTTCCATGGTAAAGGAGACCATAGGAAAATGATACTTTTGCCACACTTATCCTCAATTATGGTACATTGTCCAGCCTGGGCTATGGTTCCAGTCCTCAACAGAAAAGGCGCCCCCTCTGCCGAAAGGCCCTTCCCGACTGTGACTGCCGCTGTAGTCACCTGGGCCTCAATCATCCATCACACGGTCGTATGCCGTAACATTTCGAAAGAAAAGGAGATAACGGGTGCAGCGTTCATGACATTAACGGCGATCGTCATCCTGATCATAGCTGCATTTACCCATGCAGGATGGAATCTTCTGGGGAAAAGCGGGAGGCCTTCCCCCGCTTTTTTTCTTTCCGCCAATACCCTCGGGTTCCTGACCCTGACACCGGCCCTCTTTATTTTTACCTCTGTCTTTCCCCTTTTCTCCTTGCATATATGGGAGTATCTTCTGCTGGCCGGGTTTTTTCAGGCCATCTACTATCTGGGCCTTGCCCGCGCTTACCGTTCAGCCGATATGTCCATTGCATACCCGGTTGCCCGATCCATTCCGGTCATGGGCGTCGCCCTGATCACGTCCCTTCTTGGAATTGGAGCGGCCCTTGGCTCCCAAAGTGTTGTGGGGATGGTGATCGTCGTCAGCGGCTGTCTCCTTCTTCCTATGAAGCAGTTCAATACATTCCGCTTATCCAACTATTGGAATATCGGCACCATCTATGCTTTGTTGGCCGCCCTTGGAACGACCGGTTATTCCATTGTAGATGATACGGCCTTGCGGCTCCTGAGAGAGACCTCGGGCGTTCCGGCCCATATCCCCGGGATAACCATCATCTATTCTTTCCTGGAGGGCGCCTTTACCTCCTTCTGGCTGCTTCTATTCTTATGCTCCACAAGGGAGGAACGGAACAGATTCAAAGCAATTCTCTGGAAAGAAAAGAGCAAAGCCGGTCTGACCGGTTTCACCATCTACCTGACCTATACCTTGGTGCTCATCTCCATGTCATTTGTGTCTAACGTGAGCTACGTTGTGGCCTTCAGGCAGCTCAGCATTCCCATAGGCACTACTATAGCGGTGCTTTTTCTGAAAGAGAGGGCCTACCTTCTCAGGTTAACGGGGACCTTTCTCATTTTCATAGGGCTGGTGTTGGTTGGAACGGCATGAAGCAGCTTCCAACGAAGTCATGACTCCCAAGAGCCAGGCAAACGGCATATTCCGGAGGCTACACTCCCTCTGTCGTCCATGGCGCCGGTCGCTCCGGGTTTTCACCCCTTCATCTTTCCTGTTCCAGGGTATTGCATCCGCAACGCTTTTCTGATAGGACACCCATGACCGCGGGCGGATCGATGATCTTATTCCTTGTCGCCGGGGAGAAAGCAGATGTCTGGTTTGATGGAAATTCTCTTGATCGTGATGATTGCCCTGGGCATTTTCATGCTTCCCAGACTGCTGGCCGGAAAACCGGAGAAGAAAGATCACTCACCGGTCCATCCCTACAGGCTTTCCGGATGGATGCGATTGGCCCTCGTGGCTTCTTTCCTTTGGCCCGCCTTACTCGCCCTGTATTTCAAACCCTGGAACAAGCAGTGGAGCGTCTTTCTTTACGTAGCTGTTGGCCCGGTGGCCCTGGCCTGGGGAGTCTCCTGGGTGGTCTCGGGCTTCATGAAAAAGCAGAAATAGAGGGCAGGGCTGTTGTCGCTCCGGGGTCTATAAGGACCAGGTCAGGACGGAGGACGCCCAGGTCAGGCCGGCCCCGAAACTGACGAGGAGCACCTGGTCGCCCTTTTTCAGCCGTCCTTCCCGGTTGGCTTCATTCAATGCGATGGGTATGGTGCCCGAAGATGTGTTGCCGTATTTATGGATGTTCGTATAGACCCGTTCCATGGGAATCTCCAGGTTGTCGGACAGGCCTTGAATAATTCGGAGATTGGCTTGGTGCGGGACGACGAGGGTAATGTCATTGCTCTTGAGACCGTTGTGCTCCAACGCTTCCATGGAGATGTCCGACAGGCACCGGATAGCCCTCTTGAAAAGCTTGTTTCCCTCCATTTTCAGAAAAAAGGGCTTCTGATCCAGGCATTGCAGAAGTTCGGGGGTATAGGCATTGCCGTAAGAGGAATAGAGCAGGTCCCAGAAATTGCCGTCTGATTTCAGATGGGTGGACAGGATGCCACCTTCGTGCGGCTTCGGCTGGACAACCACCGCCCCGGCCCCGTCGGCGAGCAGGACACAAGTGCCCCTGTCCTGCCAGTTAACGATACTCGACAGGCGCTCCGCGCCAACGACCAGTGCACATTTGGACATCCCGCCCTGGATGGCGTTATCCACCATGGACAAGGCATAGAGAAAACCTGCACAACCTGCGGATACGTCAAAGGCACAGGCATTTTCCGCCTTGAGGTCCCTCTGGACCATGCATGCAGCTGAAGGAAATTGGCGATCAGGCGTCACCGTACCCACCACGATCATGTCCAGGCTCCCGGGAGAAATCCCTGCCATCTCCAGCGCTTCCCTTGAGGCCTTCACGCCCAGGTCAGTGGTGCTCTCCTCCTCGCCCGTTGAGGAAATGCGCCGCTCTTTGATACCGCTGCGGCGCACGATCCATTCATCGGTCGTATCGACCATACTCTCCAAATCCTTGTTGGAAAGTATCCTCTGAGGCATGGATGAACCTGTCCCCGTAATATGTGATCGAGCCATTGGTATGCGTCACCTCTGTTTTCAGAATTTTTTGAGGACGATTGAACCGCACTTGCTCAGACCCTCGACTCCAAAATGATGGGATATGAAAAAAGGTGATGAGGACTATTTTGGCCGGGCCCTTCTCTTGTCTGTGCAGAAAAAAAAGAGTCCCCGGTAATCGGCATCCTTTTCCGGTTTTTCGTCGCAGATCTCAGTTTACGCAACAACCGTGCCCTTTGACGATCCTTTCGCCCACGCCGAACAAATGACGCCGCGGTAGAGCACAACACATTTATGTGACGGCAAAATGTTCTACAAGTCAAGAAAAAAGAAGGAGGGGTGAGAGATTTCGGAATCTGTTCCCTGGTGCAGCACAGTTCTTGACAACCGTAACCTCATTATATATCCCACCTTCACCGTCACCGCTATTTTTCTATGGACGTACCAGTTAAAATGCTCAATGGAGCCTTCAAGATCGCCATAGCCGCTCCCATGTGCGGGACCGTGGGACAGGAAGGGGCCATCCTGCGCTGGACCATTCCCCTGGGAATCGGTGTTTCTTTCTTTGTGGGCTTCATTCTGTGGGCTTGCGTCTGAATGAAAAACCATCTAAACTCTTGGCAAAAGCACTGGTCGAGGTGGCCAAGGGATTGGGTCCTCGACCTCAAAACGTTGAACCTTGGACCTTCCGGTGATTTTACGTTTTCCGACACTGGGCGAATGATGAAAGAGCAAAATGAAAAGATGGTCTGGTTTCACAATGCAGTAGCCCGCAGGGAGAGAGAAGGTAAAGTCTCCACTGCTGCGTTTTCTCAAGAGGTGACAAAGGAAGTCCGACGCTTCCATGCCACCATCCCCGCGTATGGGCCGACCCCCCTGGTCCGGCTTACGGACCTTGCAAACTTCCTGGGGGTAAAAAAGATCTGGATAAAGGACGAGTCTCCCCGGTTTGGACTCAATGCTTTCAAGGGTTTGGGAGCATCTTACGCCCTTGTGAGCGCCGTCGCGGAAAAACTGGACCTGCCCGCCGGTCCTCTGTCTTTCGGCGCATTCCGGATTCCGGACATTCAAAGGCGTTTGTCCGAGATCACATGCGTTACGGCAACGGATGGCAACCACGGTCGCGCAGTTGCGTGGCTTGCCGCTGAGATCGGCTGCAGGGCTGTGATCTTTATGCCCCAAGGGTCGTCCAGGGCCCGATTTGACAGCATAGCCGAATTCGGGGCTGAGGTCTCCATCATGGACGGAAACTACGACGACGCCGTAAGGCTGGCAGAGGAAAAGGCGGGAAAGAAGGGTTGGCTGCTGATTCAGGACACGGCCAGGCCGGGGTATGAAGAGATTCCCCGTCGCGTTATGCAGGGCTATACGACTATGATCGATGAGGCGTTTGAGCAGATGGGGGAGGATACCCCCACCCATGTCTTCGCCCAGTGCGGCGTTGGCGCTTTTTCCGGGGCGTGTGAAGGATACCTCGTCCAGCGGTTCAGAGATCAGCGACCTCTCTTTACAGTCGTCGAACCCGTCGATGCCGCCTGTTGTTATGAATCTGCCGTCAGACAGACCGGAAAACCCTACACCGTGGAAGGAGAGCTCAAAACCATTATGGCCGGTCTGGCCTGCGGCGAACCCAGCCCCACGGGCTGGGAGATATTACGTGATTTTGCGGATATGTTTGTGGCATGCCCTGACGGGGTGGCCATGAAGGGGATGCGGGTGCTCGGAAACCCAACGGGAACGGACCAAAGGATCGTTTCCGGGGAATCGGGTGCGGTCACCCTGGGGCTCCTCTGCCACCTGTTGACGGACCCGGAATACGTTCCTCTCAGGGAACCGCTGAAGCTCAATGGGGAGGCGTCCATTCTCCTGTTTTCCACCGAAGGGGACACGGATCCTGAAATGTACCGCAAGATCGTCTGGGGCTCTTGAAATATTGATTCCGTTTTGCATTCGAGATGATACCAAGGCGGCAAGAAGTGGGCGACGGAGGCGTACAGCTAACGTACGTCGAGGAGCCGACGACGCAGCCAGCGCCGGTTGCACTTGAATGCGAATCGGAATAAGGAGGAGGAATATGGAACTGGAAGAGGCAATCAAAACGGCCATCACCTATGAGAAAAAGATCAGAGACATCTACCTGGAGGGCGGAAGCACAGTCCAAGACGACCATGGCCGGAGTTTTTTCCAGGCCATGTCCGCAGATGAACAGCGCCACGTAGACTATCTGGAATACAAGCTGGATCAGTGGCGGAAGACGGGGAAAATGGTCCCCGAAAGGCTGGAAA
This sequence comes from uncultured Desulfobacteraceae bacterium, assembly GCA_964443285.1. Classification (GTDB taxonomy): domain Bacteria; phylum Desulfobacterota; class DSM-4660; order Desulfatiglandales; family Desulfatiglandaceae; genus CAYUCJ01. Next base: position 6,543 of record CAYUCJ010000004.1, read on the forward strand.
CCACGATTCCTTCCCGAGAGACCATCCAGAAAGCGGTTCGACGGGTGAGGGATCAGATGCGGGGCCAGGACCGCGGTATTAAACAGCAGCAGTTGACCAGGGCCCTCAAGGTAGAAGTGGAAACCTCAGATTTCTACCGGAAGATGGTGGCCGAGCTATCAGATGAAGGGTGTGCACTGTTTGCCCGTTTCCTCGAGATTGAAGAGAGTCATATTGAAGCGGTACAGTTCGAGCTGGACTACGTTTCCAGCACGGGTTACTGGTTCAATATCAAGGAATTCGACATGGAATAGAAGCGCCCTCCCGTCACAGGGCCTCAAGGACCGCCCTCATGAAGGCGGGGAGGTCGTCGGGTTTCCGGCTGGTGATGAGTTTTCCGTCCACCACCACCTCCTGGTCTACCCATTCCGCTCCCGCGTGAACCAGGTCGTCCTTGATGGCAAAAAAGGACGTCACCCTTCGTCCCCCAAGGATTTCCGCCGATGCCAGCATCCATCCGGCGTGGCAGATGGCCGCCACAACCTTCCCTGCGTCGAAGAGGTCTTTTACGAGTTTGACCATGGAGGGATAACGTCGCATGAGATCGGGGGCATATCCTCCCGGGACGACGATCCCGTCGAATTCTGAAGACGATACCTGGTCGGCCGCGACATCCACGCTGCAGGGGATTCCAGCCTTGCTTCTGTAGATCTTGGAAGACCCGGAACCTACCACTACCACCTCAACTCCGGCTTCCTTCAGGCGATAAAACGGATACCAGAACTCAAACTCATTGTACATTTCTTCCACCAGCAAAATGACTTTCTTGCCTTGTGCTCCCATGGTCATACCTCCATTGTCTAGAAAGGGCTTATAGTCTTTTATACCCGTTCCCATGAGAGATTACAACCGAAGAGCAGCACTGATGGACCATCAAGGTATCATTTTTCCTTGACAGGCCGGAAAAAGGGTGGTAGTTGGTATACCAAAAATTGGAATACCTAAAATCTAAGTGAATGCGTTATGGTCTTTGATCTCAAAAAGATAGAAACTCCGGCTAGCCTGAGTGAAATAGCCTATGAAACCATTAAAGAGAACCTTCTGAAAATGGATCTATCCACCGTGGAGAGTGAGGAGTGCATAGATGAAAGAGGTCTTGCCGAGAAACTGGGGATCAGCCGGACACCTTTACGAGAGGCTATTAGCCGGTTGGTGGTCGAAGGTTTTTTAAAGGTTGTACCACGTAGAGGCATATTTGTGGTCAAGAAATCCAAGGCCGAGATCGTGGAAATTTTGTTGGTCCGATCAGCACTGGAGGGACTGGCCGCGCGGTTGGCCGCGATAAATGTTTCAGAGGAAGACATAATAAGAATGAAACAGATTTTTCTGCCGTTTGATGCATCAAATATCAAAAGACAGTTTTTGAAATATTCGAATGCCAATATCAAATTCCATGAACTGGTTCTCCGACTCAGTGGTTGTAAGACTTTGATTGAATCGGCGGGAAATATTTTCGACCACATGCGCTGGATTCGTTTTCAGACTGTCGTGTTTGAACAGAGGTTGATCAATAGTCATAGGGAGCATTTAGAGATCATTGAGGCCTTGGAGAAGAAAGCGCAAGAGTTGGCTGAGAACCGGATGAGGGCCCATATAGAGTCATTGGCATCATATGTGGAAATGGATAAGAATGTAAAGGGCTCAGAGTTGCCCACGGAGCTATTGAAGGAAGGGTAAGAAATCCCCGCCTGGATTTTTTCCCCGCGGAATTTGAAGGATGAGGTCTAGGATTTCTTTTAAAGGTAGGAACTGCTAACCCATTAATATTTGGAGGCCAAGAAGGATGGATGAAAAACGTATTCCTAGAGAAGATTTTGTTGTAGCCCCATGTACCGAGGCATGCCCCGCCGGAATCGATATACCTCGATACATCAGGCGTATCAAAGAAGGCAAGTTCGACGAGGCGCTGACTGTCATGCGCGAACGAATTCCTTTCCCGGCCGTATGCGGATATGCCTGCTACAGTCCATGTGAAGCACATTGCAGCTATCGACAGTTCGGCGACCCCATTTCCATCAGGGCATTTCATCGGATAGCCGCTGAAAAAGGAGGGGAGAGTTGGCGGAAGAATTTAGAAATAAAACCGCAAAGTGGAAAGCGTGTCGCCATAGTGGGTTCCGGCCCGAGTGGTCTTACAGCCGCCTATTACCTGACAACCCTGGGACACGGAGTCACAGTCCTGGAAGCGCTTGATCAGCCCGGAGGGATGATGCGTATGGGGATACCTGAATATCGGTTGTCCAGAGATGCCCTTGACAAGGAGATTGGTTATCTCACAGAGATGGGCGTGGAGATAAAGACCGGTCATCGAGTGGGCTCTGTGGATCAACTCTTAAAGGAGGGCTATGATGCCGTCTATATTGCTCTAGGAGCCCAAAAGGGGGCTAGGCTGTCCATCCCTGGAGATGATGCGCCCGGAGTGATAGACGGCATTTCATTTCTCAGGCAGGTGAATCAGGGCGAAGAGGTCGAAATCGGCGACCGCGTGGCGATTATCGGAGGGGGAAATTCGGCAATTGATGCTGCGCGTAGCGCCGTCCGCCTGGGCGGAAAACATGTTACCGTTTATTATCGCCGAACCCAGGCTGAAATGACCGCCTATGAGGATGAAGTAGATGGGGCCACTTGTGAAGGCATAAAGATTGAGTTTCTAACGGTGCCGATTCATATCGCTCAAAAGGATGGCGTATTGGAAGTGACATTCACGCAGATGGAACTGGGAAAGCCGGATGAAAGCGGCCGTCCGAGACCGGTCCCGGTGAAGGGGAGCGAATTTAATGAGGAATTTGAGACTGTCATCACCGCTGTGGGTCAGGTGCCCGTGGGTACGGAATCCATGGGGTTGCCTTTAACGGATAGGAATTTTGTGAAGGTGGATGCCGAGACACTCGCGACGGACAAACCCGGCGTATTCGCCGGGGGCGATATTGTGAGCGGACCGGCCTCAATTATCGAAGCCATTGCTCAGGGTCGCAAGGGAGCCATATCGATGGACCTATATCTTGGGGGAAAAGGTGCCATCGATCAAGAGCTGGCAAGTCCCGAAGAAGCTGTTTTGCTGCCTGAATTTGAAAGAGTTGCAAAACCACGGGTTCAGATGTCCACCCTGGATTTAGAAGAGAGGGTGAGTTGTTTTTTACAGGTCGAAAGGGGGCTGGATAAAGAACAGGCCGGCGAGGAAGCTGCACGGTGCCTGATCTGCGATGCTCGGCAGTTTGAGGTTACAGTCTATAGCGACAATTGTAAAGAGTGTGGATACTGCATCGAAGTTTGTGGGCTCAATGTTTTTGTTCCAAGCGATCACTTCAACCAAAAAGGCTACAAACCTGTGATGACCAATAATGAAACGAGGTGTGTGGGTTGCTTGAAGTGCTTCTTCGCCTGTCCTGACTATGCAATCGATGTGAACAGCGTGAGACCGTAAAATAGAGGAGGGAGTTGATATGAAAAGATATTTGGAAACTGGGAACTTTGCCATTGCCCAAGCAGCTGCTATTGCCGGCTGCCGGCTCTTTGCAGGGTATCCGATTACACCGGCCACAGAAATAGCAGAAGAGATGTCAAAGATAATGCCTGAAGTGGGGGGATACTATATGCAGGCGGAGGATGAATGCGGCGCCCTGCACATGTGTATTGGCGGCGCCCTTGGAGGCCTGAAAACCATGACTGCTACTTCCGGCCCTGGATATATCCTTTATGCTGATCCGTATGGCTGGGCCATAGGAAGCGAGATACCCCTGGTGGTGGTCAACTCCGGGAGAGTGGGGCCTGTAAGCGGGATTACCGGATCGCCCGGGCAGGGCGAGTTTTACAATGTGCGGTATCCCACCCAGGGCGGAAATTATGAGACGATTGTCCTTGCACCGAACAGCGCTCAAGAGGCGTTTGAATTGGTAGTAGAGGCCTTCTATCTCTCTGAGAGGTTCAGGACACCGGTGACAATCCTGGCTGATCAGCTCATCACAGACGGAATGGAGGATATCAGTATCCCCGAGACTGAAGAGGAGATGAAGGAAATGGGCCTGAGATTTAAGGAGAGGGAAATCAACTACGGCCCTGAGTTTTATCCTGCCACAGACGAAATAGATATTCCTCCGGTGGTATTGGGACACAACACCGGTGCCCTTTGCTCGGATTGGACTCCGACCGAAGAGGGCTATGATACCGAGGAAATGGTAGAAGCCCACAAGCACGTCTACCGTTTAATCTACAAAATCCGTAACCACAAAGACGTTTTTTCCCGCCATGAATCGCTCTTTATGGACGATAACCCGGATCTTGTTGTGGTTTCTTATGGGACGCCTTCAAGGGTAGTGAAGGCTGCGGTAAAAGCGGCCCGGAAAAAAGGAATGAGTGTGGGGGCCTTGAGGCTGATTACTCTCTGGCCTTTTCCGGATGAACTCTTTACGGCCAAGGCCACGTACCTGTCCGTGGAGTTCAACTATGACGGTCAACTCGTGCGTGAAGTGGAGCGGGCTGCGCCATCGGACAGCAAAATTCACTTTTTTGGGCGATGCGGTGAGCTGCCGGAAATTTCCAGTTTGTTGGAGCTATTTCAAACGCTCCTTGATGGAAATCCTATATCGGCAATTAAATGGGAAAGGGAGGCTTGGTAATGGATTATTTGGCTGAGAAGTATTTCAGAACGAGGAAGACTCCCAGTACTGCCTGTTCAGGGTGTGGCCTGGGACAAGCTCAAAAAATGCTCACAAAGGCCATGTATGATCTTGGTCTGGAATTGGAAGATGTCATATGGGGAACATCCATAGGTTGTGCCGGGAGGCAGACTTTTGGAATGTGGAAAGGAGACGGACTCGCAGGCACACACGGAAGGGTGTATGCCATTGTGAGCGGTCTCGCCCTGGCCTTGCCTGAAGGAAAAAAGATTGTTTGTACGGTTGGAGATGGTGACGCGTTTGGTATTGGACTATTGCACCTTCTGAACGCAGCAAGGAGAAACCTGGACGTCACTATCGTTGTCTGCGATAACCTCGGATACCAGTCAACCGGAGGTCAGTACGGCTGGAGTACTCCTGAGGGGTCTGTCACGGACAGCAGTCCCTATGGCATGTATGAACCTAACTGGATCCAGGACGGTCGGGATGTGTTGAATATAATCAGAGAAGCAGGAGCCACTTTCCTGGCCAGGCACGTGAGCATGGACGGTGAATTCGGGGTGAAAAGCATGGAAAAGGCGCTCCTGAACAAGGGTTTCTCTCTGGTCCATGTGGTCTACCCCTGCACCACCAACTATGCGAGTACTGCCCTGGGTTCAAGGAATGCAGTCAACATATTTCGGTGGATCCAGAACCATTCCTGCCGCCTGGAGGAAGAAGGGGGCAAAGATGTAATCTGGAAAACCGGTGTTTACCACGATGCCAGTAACAGCCGGCCGGATTTTACAACCCTGATGAGAGACAAACTCGAAGACATAAAGAGGAGGTTAGCCTCATGAAAGAAAGGACGGAAATACTTGCCAGCGGTTTTGGTGGGCAGGGCGTGGTAAGGCTGGGACAGATTTTTGGGCTGGCCGGCGTCAAGCAAGACTATCGGGTCACCATGCTTAAAAGTCATGGCACGGAACAAAGGGGCGGGTATGTGCGCGCACAAGTGGTCTTGTCTACCGAACCGATTGATAGTCCCATGGTTGAGGACCCTGATTATTTCTGTGCGCTGTCCTCTGCCGCTTACAAGAGCTTTTCAGGCCTCGTAAAGGATGGAATTATTTTTTATGACCCGAGCAGTGTGGAGATTGAGGAAGAAAAGGCGAAGAAAATCAATCATTATTCCGTGCCGGCAAAAGATATGGCTGTTGAAAAGTTGGGGAGGGCCATATTTGCCAATACCATCATGCTGGGAGCCATGACCAAGAAAATTGATATCCTTGATAAGGATGTTGTTCTTTCCACCATGTTGAGTGTTATTCCCAAGTTCAAAGAGGACAATGAGCAGGCCTTTCAGATTGGCTACGATTTACTCTAGGAAATTGCAGGTGTAAATTTTGAGGTGACACTATGAAGCTATATGAATATCAGGGCAAAGAGATATTTGGAAACGCTGGAATTCCGGTGCCCAGAGGTTTTGTGGTGCATTCCCCCCAGGATGTGGACGAGCGCCCTGAAGAATCTGATTTACCGGTTATGCTGAAGGCCCAGGTCCTTGCGGGGAAAAGGGGAAAGGCAGGGCTGATTCAAAAATACAGTGACTGGACCCAGATTCGGGACACGGTGGATGAATGGATCGGAAAAGAATTCGGTGGACAGAAGATTCAAAGCGTCCTCATTGAAGAACCCCTGGATATTGAAAGGGAGCTGTATGTGGCGATAACGGTGGATGCTGCTTCAGCTTGCCCCTTGATGATGGTCTGCGGTGAAGGGGGCATGGAGATTGAGGAACTCTCCAGTGTCAGACCTGAGGCTATCATTACCGAAAAGATCCACGTTTTCAGGGGTTTGTTGCCATATCAGATCCGGGACATGGTACAAACAATCGGGCTTCAAGGGGCGACTGCCAAGGCGGCGTCAAGGCTCTTTTCTAATCTATATAGAATTTTCCGTTCTCTGGATGCGGAATTGGTGGAGATCAATCCATTGGTGGTAGATGGAAAGGGGAATCTTTGGGCGGCTGATGCAAAGGTTCGTATCGACGACAATGCCTTATCGCGACACAAGGAATACAAGAAAGGCAGAGAGCAGTTCGATGATGACATCGAGTATGAAGCCTACCAGAACGGCCTCAGTTATGTGGGTCTGGGCGGAAATATTGGGGTTATTTGCACGGGTGCCGGCCTCACCATGACCACACTGGATTTGATAAAACTCAACGGCGGCAGGCCGGCCAACTTTCTTGATTTTGGTGGGGCCAACTACAAGAACGCGGCAAATGCCCTGCGAACGGCACTTGCGATCCCCGGTCTCAAAGTACTGCTCCTGGTAACCTTTGGTCTGTTTGCCCGGGCCGACACCATCGCCGAGGGTCTTGTGCCGGCCATCAAAGAGCTGAAACCCCAGGTTCCCATCGTAATGGCAGTGAGGGGCACGGGTGAAGAAAAGGCCCGAGAGATGATCGAGGCCATTGGGATTGAGACCTATAACGACACGGAAGGCGCCGTGCGCAAAGCCGTAGAACTAGCGGAGGCATAAGCCGATGGGCATCATTGTATCCTCTGAAACAAGAGTGTTGGTACAAGGAATCACAGGACGGGAGGGCACATTCTGGACCGAGCAGATGCTGAAATCGGGTACCCAGATTGTAGCCGGAGTTACTCCGGGAAAGGAAGGTGAAAACGTTCTTGGTGTGCCGGTCTACGGAAGCGTGCGAAAAGCGGTACGGGAAAAAGGTTGTGAGGCTTCAGTGGTTTTTGTGCCGCCTGCCTTCTCAAAGGACGCGGTTTTTGAAGCCCTGGATGCCGGGATAACGACCTTCGTGATCCTGGCCGAGCATGTTCCCGTGCACGATATGTTGGAAATGAAGACCTTTGCTTCCGAAAAAGGGGCTATAATTCTGGGGCCCAATACTGCAGGGAGTGCTACCATCGGAGAGGCCATGATGGGCTTTGTTCCCTTCTGGCTCGATTATGTCTATCGACCTGGACCCATAGGAGTGGTAACACGAAGTGGCAGTCTTACCAACGAGGTATCAAGTCATATTGTTAATGCCGGTCTGGGACAGACCAGCGTCATCGGCATCGGGGGTGACCCTGTTCCAGGTACTCGGACCGTGGATGTGCTGCGGCTCTTCGAGAAGGATGATAAGACCGCTGCCGTGGTGCTCGTGGGAGAGGCCGGCGGCACCATGGAAGAGGAGGCAGCAGAGCTGATTCAGAAGGGAGGCTTTACAAAGCCGCTGGTCGTTTTTCTGGCCGGGCGAACGGCCCCTCCCGAAAAACAGATGGGACATGCAGGAGCAATCATAACGGGTGGAAAAGGCAGTGTGGAAGGAAAAATGCAGGCCCTTCAAGAGGCAGGCGCAAAGGTGGTTATGAAGCCGGCGGAAGTGGGATCGATTCTGGAACAGATGTCTCTGTAGATTTCTTTTCAAAGTCTTACAGGAATTTGATTTGACCCTGCGGCCCCAAGGAAAGGAGGGCACATGAGATACGTTCACTTTGATACGGATAAGTGCGTGGGTTGCCAGGTCTGTCAGCTTGTCTGCTCCGGTACCTGGCAGAAGGTGTTCAATCCTCACAAAGCGAATCTACGTGTCGAATCCACGGGATGGTACGGTGAATTCAAGGCCCATATTTGTCAGCAGAGGGACGATGCAGAATGTGTGAAGGCCTGTCCGACCGGAGCCCTTTACGTAGACGCGAAAAAAGGCCTGGTGAGGTTCGACCTCAAGAAATGTGACGGGTGTAAACTCTGCGTTGACGCTTGTCCTTATGACGCAATTTTCATTCATCCTGACTATAGCTACATTTTCAAGTGTGATCTTTGTGGGGGAGGAAAAATTCAACAGTGTGTTGATGCCTGCCCCAGGGATGCTTTACACGTAGAGGAGGTGCAGGCATGAAAGGTTATGCGGGCAAGATCACCTACGTGGATTTGACCACCGGGAAGATTTGGGATGAAGACTTAGAAGAAGGGTTTGTAAGGAAATACTTGGGAGGCAACGGATTTGCGGCCCGGGTATTATTTGATCGCGTTCCAAAAGGGGCCGATCCCCTTGGGCCGAAAAACGCCTTTATCCTTTGTAGCGGCCCTTTGAATGGAACCCTGGCCCACGGAAGCGGACGGGGGGGTGTTGTTACCAAGTCGCCCCTTACCGGCTATTTTATGGACAGCTATTTTGGAGGTGAATTTGGCTCCGTCTTGAAGCAGTCGGGCCGTGATATGATCGTTTTGCTGGGGAAATCCCCTTCACCAGTAGTTCTTTTTTGCGATAATGAAGAGGCCAAATTGATTCCGGCAGACGGACTTTGGGGCAAGAGCACAATGGAAGTGCAGGACGAGCTTGTTGAACAACTGGGAAAAGATATCTGCACTGTTTGTTGTGGGCCGGCTGGGGAAAGGATGGTTCCCTTTGCATGTTGCATAAGTGGCAGGAGAGCGGCAGGCAGAGGAGGAACGGGTTCAGTGATGGGCTCCAAGAACCTGAAAGCCGTATCGGTACGGGGTACCAGGGATATATCCGTCGATGATATGAGAGGCCTTTTGAAATTCCACGGGGAGATGCGGGAGAAGTTTCTTGGATTGAAAGCACTGGTTGAACTCGGGACCCCTTTCCTGGTGGAATTGATCAATGAGGTTGGAGGGCTCGGGACGCACAACTGGCAACTGGAAACGTGGGAAGAAGCAAGGAATATCGATGCAGAGCGCCTATTGCAAGATCATTTTATCCGGAACTGGGCATGCTTCGGCTGTAATCTGGGCGGTTGCACCCGCGTAGTGAGATCCACAAGAAATCCCGCTGTCATAACAGAGGGACCGGAATACGAAACGCTTTATGCCATTGGATCAAACTGCGGTGTCGATGACCTAGATAGCATTATCGAAGCGGACCGGCTTTGCGACGAGTATGGCATCGACACCATATCTTTGGGGGGATCCATAGGTTTTCTGATGGAATGTTTCCAGAGGGGAATTTTGTCTGAAAAAGATACGGAAGGCATAGATTTTACGTTTGGAAATGGTGAAACCATTGTGAAATGTGCTCACCTTGTTGGCAGAAGAGAAGGATTCGGCGAATTTATGTGCCAGGGCGTAAAGGCTATGGCGGAAAAGATCGGCCAGGATACGGACAAGTTTGCCTGTCATGTTCGGGGGTTGGAACCCCCGGGCCACTCTGCACGGGCGCTCAGGAGTATGGCAATCGGTTACGCGATCTCCCCACGTGGTGCAACTCACCATGATGCAAGAAGCGGGTCGGAATACAAACTGGGTCGGGATGAACGCCTTGGCACAGAAGGGAAGGCATTGTTGGCCTACAATACATCCAATTGGACTCCTATCAGGGATTCACTTATTATTTGCAGCTTTTGCGAGGCAGTTTACGGGGGGGTCTTGAGTCAAAACCACGTGGATTTGATCAACCTTACCCTTGGCTGGGATATGACCCTGGAGGAATTAACGGAGATCGGAGCCAGAATCTATACCCTGGAGAGGGCTTTTAATTGCCGGGAAGGGTTACGGAGAAAAGATGATCACCTCCCTTATCGCTTTACACACGAGGAAATCCCTGGAGGGAACTCCAAAGGGCTCAGGACAACGCCGGAACAATTACAACGGATGCTGGATGACTATTATGAGTTAAGAGGATGGAATTCTGACGGTGTTCCAACCAGACAGACTTTAGAGAAGCTTGGCTTGGGGGATGTGGTCATCCAAACCTAAGATTGGGGAATGAGGCGGGAAATCCCGGTTGTTCAGAAACAGGTGTTGGTTAAATGGAATTCAAAGAAGAAAGGAGGCGAATCTATCTTCTCAAAGTAAGAAAGTCCCCAGTTCTCCATAGGGAAAATGCCAATTCCACAATAGTTATACAAAGGAGACCGCAATGATTGACTTAACAAATATCCCATCTGCAAAGGAGAATCTCGATTCATATGAAGTAAATAACCTATTCCATTCCTGGTGTTACCAGCCTTCCCAGTCGCCTATGAGGGTTGTCTCAGCAAAGGGAGTCCGGTTTACCACCGAGGATGGGAGGGAACGCCTTGATTTCGCGTCCTGTTTTGTGAGCCATAATATTGGGCACGGGGATCCCCGCGTAGTGGATGCAATCTGCGAGCAGGCCAAGTCGCTCTCTTCTTTTGCCCCTGTTTTTTCTACAAAGCCAAGGGCCCTTTTGGGCAAGATACTGGAGGAGATTACACCCGGTGACCTTTCTCGCAGCTTTCTTACCCTCGGGGGCACGGAGGCGAATGAGGCCTCTGTGAAGATCTGCCACCAATATACAGGAACTCGCAAGATTATATCCCGGTACCGGAGCTACCACGGAGGCACTGCGGCGTCCATGACCCTTTCGGCTGGCGACCCCCGGAGCTTTATTCAGACCCTCGGCGGAACTGAAACGGCTGCTGTTCCTCAACCCTACTGCTATCGTTGTATGTTCGGGCAAAAGTACCCTGAGTGCGATCTTCAATGCGTCAAGTATATTGATGAAGTAATCGAGCTGGAAGGTGGTGGAGAAAGGGTGGGTGGCATTATCTTTGAACCTGTGACCGGTGCGAACGGCATCCTGCCCCCTCCTCCTGAATATTTCCCCAGGCTGAGGGAAATCTGTGACAAGTGGGGTGTCCTCATGATTGCCGATGAGGTCATGAGTGGGTTCGGCCGCACAGGCAAGTGGTTTGCCATGGACCATTGGGGAGTCGTGCCGGATATTATGAGCCTGGCAAAGGGGATTACCTGCGGATATGTGCCGCTAGGCGTCAGTATCGCAAAGAAACACATCGGTGATCGATTCAAAGAACAATTCTTCAGCCATGGTGCCACCTATGCCGGACATGCCCTTGCATGTGCTGCAGCAATCAGGGTTATTCAGATATATCAGGAAGACAATCTAATCGAAAATTCTGAGAAAATGGGTAAATACCTCCTTGAAAAGGCATTGGAGCTCAAGGACAAACACCCATGTGTCGGAGATGTGCGGGGGCTCGGGTTGTTTGTAGGCCTGGAGCTGGTGAAGAACCGTAAGACCCGTGAGCCTATTGTGCCCGTGGCGGCGAAAATTCAACAGGGTGTAAATCCCAAGATTGAGGTGGCTAAGAAGCTGGGTGCATTGGGAATGATTGCCATGGCGGCAAATCCGAGCAATGTCATTGCAATGGCCCCTCCTTTGATCGTTACCAAGGATGAAATCGATGAGGGAATCGGCATCATGGATAAGGCGCTTGAGGTGGCCGATCCTTATGTGGAGGAATAGATTCAAGCCGCTTTACCTACAGATTTCAAGGCCCATTTCTTGAGTGAGCTGTGGTTGGGTGGCTCCAAGGGAGGCGCGTATTGTTCCAACGGGCTGAAAATAAATGAGGTCCTGATAGTGCTTGGATGGGGGTTATACATGGGAAGTGGCTTAGAGAGAAAAAAGAAAATTGTGGTGAAGAACCTCACCAAAAGATTCGGGAAATTGCTTGTTCTCGACAACATCTCTTTTGAGGTGGCCGACGGAGAATTTATCAGCATTGTGGGTCCGACCGGCTGCGGAAAGACAACATTCCTGAATACCCTCACCAAACTGATGCCGGCAACGGACGGGAATATCCTGGTTGACGGAGAAGAGGCGGATCCCAAGAAACACAACCTTTCCTTTGTCTTTCAGGAACCCACTTGTCTGCCGTGGAGGACAGTAAAGGACAATGTTGCCTATGGTATGGAGATCAAACGATTTCCGAAGGAAAAGCAGCAGGAAAGGCTGAAGTACATCATGGACCTGGTGGGCCTGTCCGATTGTGCAAATCTCTATCCTAACCAGATTTCAGCCAGCATGGTGCAGCGTATCGCGGTGGCAAGGGCCTTTGCGGTCGATCCTGACCTTCTCCTTATGGATGAGCCCTATGGACAGCTGGACGTAAAACTGCGCTATTACCTGGAGGATGAACTCATTCGTCTGTGGCAAAAGCTAAAGAGCACTGTGATTTTTGTTACGCACAATATTGAAGAAGCTGTGTATGTAGCTGAAAGGATTCTCGTATTGACCAACAAACCCACCAAGATTAAGGCCGAGGTGGTTGTGGACTTGCCCCGTCCGAGAAATTTTGTAGACCCCAAGTTCCTGGAGATCAGGAAAAATGTCACCGAACTAATCCGGTGGTGGTAAATCTCTGGGGCTCTGAAGGAATAATTTTGGCGGCGGTAAGGACAGAAGGGAGGTGATAAAGTTAGCTTTTGTTGAGGTTGATCGCATTAGCCTTCGCGTAAGACCGGTAGAGGTACAGGGAACCAGTTCTGGTAACATAGAAAGAGTAGAGGAGAAAAGATTATGAAAAAGATTATTCTTATCAGTATGATGATTTTGGCGCTTTCACTCGTCTTTGTGGCAAGCGGGCCTGCTTTTGCGGAGCAGAAGCTTATTAAGCTTTCCCTCGCCGCGATGCCCGAATTTGAGACGTTTTTCCCTTGGTACGCGAAGCAGATGGGTTGGGATAAGGAAGAGGGGCTTGATTTCAATATCCTTTATTTTGAAAGTGGTATGCAGGAATTGCAAGCCCTGCCTGCTCATCAATGGCAGTTGGGCCTTTGTGGAGGCGTGCCTCATATTATGGGCTTTCTTCGCTATGCCACCCCATTGTTTGGACTCGGGGACAATGAGTCTTTTTGTAACTCCGTTTTCGCCCGTCCCGACAGCGCGGTTGTAAAAACGAAGGGAGCAGTAAAGGGTTTTCCGAAGGTCTACGGCAAGGCATCGGATATCAAAGGGAAAACATTTCTCGTCACCACAGTATCATCGGCCCATTACGCCATGATTACCTATTTGAAGGTCTTCGGCTTAAGTGATAAGGACGTTGTGATTAAACAAATGGATCAGGCGTCTATTATCGCAGCCTTCAAGGCCGGAATCGGGGACTTTGCCTGCTTGTGGGCTCCTTACAGCTATAAGGCCTTCGATAACGGCTGGACAGAAGTTGGGAATGTGGATAGTTGTGGTGCAGCTATTCCCATTACTTTTATTGGAGACAAACAATTCTGTGAAAAGAATCCAGAGGTGGTGGCCAAGTTCCTGAGGGTTATGTTCCGAGGCATTAACAAGATCGCCGATGAGGGTGCCACCGAGGAGAACACAAAACTTTTTCAGAAAATGTACAAGGATTGGGCAGGGATGGAATTCTCCTTTAGCCAGGCCAAAAAGGATATTGAATTTCACCCCGTCTATAAGCTGGCAGAACAACTCAAACTTTTCGATACCTCCAAGGGCGAAAGTTCGGCCCAGCGATGGGAACGTTCGATTGCGGAGTTCCTCCATTCCAATGGCAGGCTGACAGCTGAAGAGTTGGCAAAGGTAAGCCGTGGGGACTGGATCACAGATAAATACCTAAAGATGGTCAAGACCCCTATCCCGAGTTATAAGTAGGCGGGACTCGTGGGACTGGAGAAGATCTCCGGTGGCACGCCAGTGGTATGAACAATGGATATGTTCCAAGAGGGGCCTACCCCATAATTTAACCATAGAGTGACTGGTCTGAGGCCCCCCTTCAAGGGGGGCCTCATGATACCACCAGTTTACTGGTGGTATTCATTATTGAGGGAGGAACGGCGGATGCCTTATGAGGAAGTAAAAGTCAAAAAACCTCTTAGTCTAAAAATTCTAGGTGTGTTGGGGCTCTTGACCTTCTTCGGGGTCTGGGAGTTTATCGTGGACGATGGTATTGTGCCGACAACCATGCTCGCCGCTCCCAGCAAGGTCATATTGTTTTTTGTTTATAAGCTGACTCATGTAAATCCTGACGGAGCGACGCTAGGCGCTCATGCCTGGATGAGCGCGAAGGAAGCCGTTACGGCGTATGTCCTCTCTTTTGTGATAGGCGTCCCTCTGGGCCTTGGCATGGGATGGTTCAAGGTCGTTCGGGGGATATTCCGACCTCTCTTTGAGATGATTCGTCCCATCCCTCCGATCGCGTGGATCCCGCTTTGTATTTTCTGGTTCGGCATCGGAATCTGGGGCAAGATCTACATTATCTGGATTGCCGGGATTGTCCCCTTTACCATAAACTCCTGGGTGGGGGTGAACATGACCGATCCGGCACTCATCCAGATGGCACGGACTTATGGCGCTACGGACTGGCAGATATTTACCAGGATCTGTATTCCTTCAGCCTTGCCCATGATTTTCGGTGCCCTACAGATCTCTTTGGCCTATTGTTGGACCAATCTAGTGGGTGCGGAGCTTCTGGCCGCGGATAGAGGCCTCGGGTTCTTGATTGAGATGGGTGGCCGTTTGGCAATGCCCAAGATGGTCATCCTTGGGATGGTCTGCGTGGGAATCGGTGGGGCGATAATCGGAATAATTGTCGACATACTTGAAAAACGACTCCTGGCCGGAATAAGGAGGTAAAGAATGGCGAATACCGTCGCTGACGAAGTGATCAAACCTGTGAAGGAGAAACGCGCCTTGACCTTCATAGGTGTTATTGGGAATGAGTATTTTCTTTATTGCCTATCTTTTATCACCTTTATACTGGTTTGGCATTATTTGGCTGCAGCAGGTCTCTTGGGCCTTGCCACTCCGGAGTCAACGGGCAAGGAGTTAATCAGGCTGATGTCGGTCAGGCTGGCCGGCAACAATTTGTTCGGGCATACTTGGGCAAGTGTCCGGAGAATCCTTATTGGCTTTACCATTGGAGCGCTTGCCGGCCTTCCCTTGGGCCTTTTCATGGGTCTGAATCGCTATGTGAACGCGATCGTCAAGCCCGTCTTTGATTTGTTCAAGCCAATGCCGCCTATTGCCTGGATCGCTATTGCCATCCTCTGGTTTGGTATCGGTGAGCCTTCCAAAATTTTTATCATTGTGATCGGGTCATTTGTGCCGTGTGTTTTAAATGCGTACAGTGGTATTCGGATTATAGAACCGGAACTCTACGACGTCATTCGGGTACTGGGGGGGAAGCGGCGTCATGAGATTATGCATGTGAGCATACCGGCCTGCTATCCCGCCCTCTTCGCCGGTGTACAAATCTCCTTGAGTGTTGCCTGGACCTGTGTATTGGCAGCCGAACTGGTGAGTTCGCGCTCGGGATTGGGGTGGATCATTATTCGCGGAATGAAGCTTACCCAACCTCAATTGGTCCTTGGGGGCATGGTGGCTATTGCTGTGATGGCCGAAATTTTTAGTCTGTCCATCGGGGCTTTAGAAAGAATCCTCTGCCCATGGAAACGATCCGTAAAGGGACTCTAAACGACTTGATATCCTTTCATGGAAAACGGCATTTGTAAAAGAGCAAAATTACTTCTATTTTCTCTTAACCAGGTTAGTGCTAGAAAGATGTATGCAAAATATTCATCAGAGCTAACCTTAAAGCTAACCTTCCAAACTGATCCATCTGTATCCGGTGACGATTGCTTGATGGAGACTTGATTAAGGGGAAGATAGAAAGGAATCATAGGAGAAAGAGACATGCCGGCAAAAATCGCCTGTCAGAACATCAGCAAGATGTTCATCCAAAAAGGCAAGCAGCTCATACATGTCCTGGAGGACATTAGCCTGGAAGTAAAAGAAAAGGAGTTTCTCGTTATTCTCGGACCCGGTCAGTCGGGCAAGAGTACGTTGTTACGAATCGTTGCCGGTTTGGAGATTCCTACTGAAGGGAAAGTACTCCTTGATGGCAAGGTAGTCACCGGCCCGGGACCTGACCGGGGGCTGGTTTTTCAGAGCTATATGCTTTTTTTCTGGAAGACCGTTATGGGAAATGTGGAGATGGGGCCAAAGCTCAGAGGCATAGGCAGAAAAGAAAGGCGCAAAATTGCACAACGCTACATCAAATTGGTGGGCCTGGAAGGATTTGAGAAGCATTACCCCCATCAACTGAGCGGCGGGATGAAACAGCGTGTTGGAATCGCCCGTGCATATGCAAATGACCCGGAGGTTATGCTTCTGGATGAACCTTTCGGCCAACTGGATGCTCAGACACGCATGTTCATGGAAAAGGAGACAGAGCGCATATGGGAGTCCGAGAAAAAGACCGTTATTTTCGTGACCAACAACATAGACGAGGCGGTTTTTCTTGGCGATAGGATCGTGGCCCTCAAGAATAAACTGCCTGGGCAAATGGATACCGTCTACGAAGTGAATCTTCCTCGGCCCAGGGAGCATACGGACCTGAATTTTATGGAGTTGCGGCAGAAAATTACGGAAGCATCAGAACTGGTGCTTTAGTCTCAATATCAGAGAGATTTTGTACTCAAGATTGATGATAGAGCTCGTTATGCCCTCATTACGGGCGGCTGAGGCGGTAAAGGTAATCCGGGAAAAGGGCAAAATAGGTACAATAGGTGAAAGGCTATTCGCATAAGGACCGGAGAATCAGGATGTGATTTGCTTTGAAAAGTTTGAGAATATGACAGCCAAGGCTACGCTTTTTCCAACCAAGAAAGTTTTTCCTCCAAGAGCTTATTTCCAGAAAATGATCTTCAAGGTGCCAGAATCAGAAAAGGGGAAGCCAGGTTGAATGTAAGGAAAAACCTGAGACGCCAGGTAGGAATATCGTCATTATCGCTGAGAGGATTGACTTTAGAAAAAGCTGTCCATCTAACGTGCGAGGCAGGGTTCAGTGTCTTTGAGCTGGTACCTCACATCTATGGTGGTCCTGAGGGCTTAGGTAGATTCAGGTGGAAAGAAATGGCCAGGAGACTTGATGGTTTCGAGTTGGTCACCGTTCACACCTCAGGTCCCAAACTAGAGGGTGGGACGCCAGTTGATATAACTAGTTCAGACCCTGTTCACCATCGTCGGAGCATTGATCATTACCTTGCCTGCATCGATTTGGCTTTGGACATAGGTGCGAGGGTGATTACTTTTCACCCCGCTCCCGTTGACAAGCAGGCCATGAGTTGCCAAAGGCGCGATGCCTACCTTGAATTTGCATCTAAAGCTCTGAGTGCTGTGGGAGATTTGGACGTTCGCCTTGGATATGAGTTCTTTGATGCGGATCTGGCCAAGCATATCGGTGATCCGAGATTTGGACTGCTTTTTGACGTAGGCCATGCGGCCATGCTTTTTGACGACGATGCCACAGCTGGTATATTGGGACTTATGGATCATGCACTGCCGGTGACTGTCGAATTTCATCTCCATGGTGTGGAACAGTCCGCCTCAGGTGACAAGACAGACCATTTGCCTTTTGACAGATGTAACGCCATTGATTACAGGAGGATCCTTCGGTTGATTCGTGGGAGCGGCTTTGACGGACCACTGGTTTTTGAGATCGGTATTTTCAATTTGAACCAGCCCGTCCGCAACCTGCGTGATTGTCAGGAAGCCTTTGAAGAATGTGCAGCGATATGGTGATTTGAACACTGCATTGTTTAAACGTTAAATAGAGCGAACGATGATCATAGAAGTGAAGATTTTGTCTGCGTTCAGGCGATATGTGCCAGTTCAGGACAAACGACTGGAGGAGAACAAATGGGATGTGCCGGAAGGCGCGAAGGTGGCAGATGTCCTGACGATATTGAAAATCCCTGAAGAGCAGGACAAGATTCTCCTGGTCAACGGTCGGAGTGCTGATGGGGAAGCCGAGCTGTGTGAGGGAGATATCTTACAGGTTTTTCCGGCAATTTATGGTGGTTGATCAAACAGAACCGGAGTTCCATCTACTGACAACGAGGTGTGCGATGAAACGAAAGATTCTGATTATCTGCATCGATGGTTTCGGCCCGGATTACCTTGAGAAGTCCGCAACGCCGAATCTGGATTTGATGGCCCGTGAAGGCACTTTGACCATCGGTCGATCGATGATGCCCGCAGTCACTAACGTCAACAATGTTTCCATCATCACCGGCGTTCCCCCGCGAATTCACGGAATTACCTCCAATTATTGGCTTGACCGGAAGACGGGCAAGGAGACCTACATGGAGTCCCCTGAGTTCTTATTTTGTCCAACGGTCCTGAAGCGAGCAAAGGAAAAAGGGCTGATTACCGCCTTACTTACATCCAAGAAGAAGCTGCTGCATCTCTTGAACACCGGAGCGGATTATTCCTTGACTGCGGAAGACCCCGACAAAGAGATGGAGGCAAGGCTGGGTCCTGCCCCGGATATCTATTCAGCGGGGATCAATCATTGGCTGTTTAAGGCCTTGAAAGTTGTCTTGAAAGATCATGACCCTGATGTGGTCTATTGTTCGACCACAGACGGTATGATGCACAAATACGCACCGGAAGAAGAGGAGTCTATTCATCACATTCATGGCCTTGATTTCCTTTTGGGCCGGATAGTGGACGATAATCCTAACAGGGAGATATACGTAACTGCTGACCATGGCATGTCGACCAAGTCGCGGGGCATCGATCTGGAGAAAGTCCTTGCCGCAGGAAACATTGGCGCCAGGTGCATTCCGATCATTAAAGACCGCTATACAGCGCATCACCAGAACCTTGGGGGGGCTTCCTATGTCTATCTGGATGATAATGATGCTGTATACGATACAATAGAGGTGCTTCACAGTATGAAGGGGGTTGAAGCGGTTTATCAGGGGGAAGAAGCGGCTGACCATTTTGATCTGATGGAAGAGCGTATCGGTGATGCCTTGGTGCTGGGGGACAAGGATACCGTATTTGGAACTTTCGAAAAGAGAGAAATTCCGGTTCACGTGCGATCACACGGATCGTTGCATGAAAGCACTGTTCCTATTATCGCTTACGGAAGCAAGGCCAAGAGAACGTATGGGAGGAATATGGATATTACCGCCGGCATTCAGCTGTAAGTCCTAAAGGAGGAGAGATAGGCTAATGTCATCCAATGGAATCGACTATTATACTGTGGACGAACTCATGGCAACATGCATGGCGAGAACAATCAAAGAGGGGAATACCGTTTATAATGCAGTGGCGGTACCTTTGCCTTTTACAGCTATTATGCTGGCGAGCAAAACACATGCCCCCAATAGCATCTTTTGGGGTGGGTTGCTTGCCGGAGTGAATCCCCGCCCGCCCTTTCTCCCCCAGACTTCCGGTGATTCCGTAATGCTCTACCATGCCAATCCTGTCCTCCATGCCCACCATATTTATGATTTGGCTATGCGGGGAGAACTGGACAGAATCTTTTTCAGCGGAGCTCAAATTGACAAGTACGGCAATCTGAACAACACTCTGATCGGTTCCCTTGACAATATACGCATAAAACTGCCTGGTGGGGCAGGTGCTAGTCACCTTGCATGTCTTGCCAGGAATTACACTATCTGGAGTATCCGTCACGAGGCAACATTGAGTGGCAAGGGCAAGAAGATATTTACTTTTGTCGATCAGGTAGATTTTTTGACCACCGTAGGTCATAAGACCCCGGATGGGACCAGAGAAGAATTGGGACTTGGAGGTGGGGGGCCAGACCTGGTTGTGACCAATCTGGGTACCTTCGATTTCGAACCTGAGACACATCTCATGCGCCTGAAAACCATGCACCCGGGTCTCACCAGAGAAGAGATTATGGAAAGCACAGGCTTTGAGCCGGTTCTAAGTGACAGCACCGCTGAAACACCCCCACCAACCCGGGAGGAAGTTGAAATCATCCGGGAAACAGATCCGATGGAGACAAGAAAACTGGGGTTTTCACCAGAAACACTGGCCAAACGATTTGATTTCTGATCTCGTATTGCGTTGGACAAGGAGGGACCAATGGGTATCCATTCATCAAGAAACAAGCTTTGCTCTCTTTTCGAGGCGGTATCTCAGATCGAGAATGGCAGCCTCATTGCTGTTGGCGGTAATCTTTCTGCCCGTGAGCCTATGGCGATTATCCGAACGATGATTTGCCAGGGGAAACATGATATGCACAATATCGGAGGCGCCCATGGCATAGATGTGGATCTCATGTGCGCGGGAGGGGTGTTGAAAAAGGTGCAGAACTCATATGTGGGCTTTGAAGCCGATTTCGGGCTGGCACCGAATTATCGCCGTCTGGTCGAGCAGGGGAGAATAGAGTCCCGGGATACAGACTGTGTCGCTATTTTGACCCAACTACGGGCATCGGTATTCGGAGTCCCGTTTATGCCGATGCCTCTCGTGAAGGGTACGGATATCCTGAAGCTCAATCAAGAATTCAAGACCATGATGTGCCCTTACACGGATGAAGAAATCAGCATTTTGCCGGCACTAAAGCCGGATTGGGCTATTATTCATGCACATAAGAGCGACAAAAAGGGGAATATCAGACTGTTCCCCCCATACTTTTCCGATCTGCTTGTTGTTGAAGCATCAAGAAACGCCATTGTCAGCGTCGAAGAGATTGTCTCTGAAAAAGAAATGGACAGAATCGGCGCAAACATCCCTTATTACGAAGTCACTGCCGTTGTTGAAGTCCCCTTCGGTGCGCATCCTACGTCTTGCTACCCTGATTATTCCTACGACCGCGAGCATATCTCTGAATATATGAAACTGGCGAAACAGGGTGAAGCAACATTTGAGGCCAAATACCTGGACAAATATGTCCGAAATCTGAAAGATCATCAAGTCTACATTGACCTTGTAGGTGGTAAGAAAGGCCTTTCAAAGCTCACAAAGTGGAACGAGGATCATGGCACTTGGAAACAGCTCCTGACGCCGTCGGCGGCATGAATGCTGACAAGAATCAGTAAAGCTTATAGGTATAGAACTTACTCCAGGTATCTTGATCTTTTTCTTTCCAATCTGGACCAAATCGTTCGTCGTAATAAGAGCCAAATCTTTCAATCCAGCGCCACCAGAAATGTTTGCCTTTTTCTTTTGCTTCCAATATGTCTTCCAAGAAGAGTGCAATGTCGTTCATTTTGTCTTTAGGTATATAGGAAGCAGCCCCTTGTTTGAACGATTTTACAGTATCTTCAAGGCTTAGTGCATGTGCGGTTAACATGATGGCCATTATCTCTTTGTTCTTTGCGATTTCAAGGAGTTTGTAACCATTCACCCCCATAATATCTAATATCGCCATATCAAAGTCCTGGGTCTCCAGTAACTCTTTGGCTTGCTTAAAGGTGGAGGCTTTCGCCAAGGTGCACATTGTCAGCAATTCTTCCAAAGTCTCCAGGATATCCTGTTCATCATCGACTAAGAGGATTCTTTTCCCATCTAATAAAGCCTTCCTCCCCATCACCACACCTCCTGTATTGTGAATTTCCTAAATGCTAATACATTTCTTATTGAGACACAAGCTTTCGGTATAATCCCAAAATGCGAGATTGATTGTGTTCGCAGTGTAGGTTGTTGACATTGTTTAGAAATGTTGTGAAATCCAGAGTCGGGAGAGCCGTGTCAAGGTCCTGATGATCCCCACCGATGAGGAAAGGGCCATTGTTCGGCAGACCCTTCATGTCCTGAAACAACAATGATGGAAACGTAAAAAGTCCGTCCGTGGACTTTTTACCAGCGGAAACCGAAAAGTGTGATTTTCGTTTTCCTTACAAATCAACGGGTTACAAAACAACCCATTGATTTGCGTGCCCGTCCATGGGCACGATGATGACTTCCAACGAAGTC
>CAYUCJ010000005.1:0-20832 GCA_964443285.1 uncultured Desulfobacteraceae bacterium
ACCGCGTTTGCGGTAGCCACAAACGTGATGGGCGGGACGATGACCTCATCCCCTGGCCCTACACCTACGGCAAACATAGCGGCGTGGAGCGCAGCGGTCCCGCTCGAAACAGCCACGGCATATTCTGTTCCGACGTACCCAGCCACAGCGCACTCAAAGTCCTGCACCCTGGGACCGGTTGTCAGCCAATCGGAACGGAGCACATCCACAACGTTTTGAATATCACCTTCATCGATCCACTGGCGGCCATAAGGAATAAATGGTCGCCCTTCGCTTGCAGGACCCACCACTTTCAGACCATGATTATGACGGATCGGCATTGACAATTCCCCTTAATGCATCGATGTCCAGCCATCGATCGTTTTCCTTGCTGCTGTAATGAAATCCATGAGGCAGTTTTTTCCCATTCCGGTAATTTTCTCTCTTCCACCAGGAAAGCTGCGGCATGATAACGTATATCCCATTGTAGCTCACCGCATTCCTGCCCTCTTCCTCTGTCACAAGGATCTCATGGAGTTTTTCTCCGGGTCTTATTCCGATCTCTTGTATCTCACAGCCCGGCGCGACGGCTTTGGCCAGGTCCACGATTTTCATGCTGGGAATTCTGGGCACGAAGATTTCGCCACCCTGCATATGTACCAGGGCCGATACGACCAATTCAACGGCCTGATCAAGGGTGATCCAAAATCTGGTCATTCGCTCATCAGTTATTGTTATTTTCCCGTCTTTTTTCTGTTCGTTGAACAAGGGAATGACACTGCCGCGGCTGCCAATCACATTCCCATAGCGCACGCAGGCGAAACGCGGCTCCCGGCCCCCTGAATAGGCGTTCCCCTGCACAAAGAGCTTTTCGGCACAGAGTTTTGTGGCTCCGTACAGGTTGACCGGGTTGACCGCCTTGTCCGTGCTGAGTGCCACGACCTTCCTGACGCCTGCATCGATAGCAGCGTCTATGACATTCTGAGCCCCGTAAATATTTGTTTTTACCGCCTCAATGGGGTTGTATTCACACGCGGGGACCTGCTTCAGGGCGGCGGCATGAATGACAATGCTTGCACCTTCCATGGCCCGCCGGAGCCGGTCCCTGTCCCTCACATCCCCGATGAAGTATCGCAATCCTTTTTCGCCAAACTTTTGACGCATCTCAAACTGCTTCAACTCGTCACGGCTGTAAATCCTGATCACCCTGGGACCGTATTTCTCTCGCATTACCTTACAGAAATGCTTTCCAAAAGAGCCTGTTCCGCCGGTGAGCAGAATAGTTTGCTCCGCAAAATTTAGTTTTGATTTCAATGAATTATCCATTTGTTCCGCCTGTTTTAGATGCCCTTTGGAGTACTTCTCGAATCCTGTTTTTCCCGGTGCAGGCCTTTGTATGATTCCAAATTTACCATGCTAAATAGCAAGACACATGCCAACGAACTCCCAATGTCATTTATGCAATCACCAACCCATTTGCGCAGCAGTTGTGGCACATCTCTTGCTTCGTCTCTATTGTATTAAGTCTCACGCTTCTCGAAAGGGCCGTGATTCTCACCCTTTTCCTGGACTTAATCTGCTTCCGAAAAAGCCCGACAGGTTGGACATGGGAGAAATAAGGAGGAAAATGTAATTTATGTCAGAATCGAATGTGATGCTTGGACCATTTGTAACGAACGAATTCGGCGACCGCTACATTCACGAAGTAAATCGGTCCGCATTCAACAAGGTGGGGACCAATGCCCTTTATGCGCAAATCTTTGGAGAAAGGCTTCTTCAAAAAGATACGTTGCATATTGTGGTTGGCACAGACTCAGGACTTTTGCCACATTATGTGCTGAAACGCGGGGTGCCGGATGGCTCGCGCTTTCTGTTCATTGAACTTCCCGCAGTCCTTGACCGCATCAAGCAATCTTCCTCTCCCAGTTTGAAAGATCACCCAATAGAGTGCACGACTCATAACAATTGGGAAAGAACAGCAGAACAGCTTCATCTGACGGATTACATCTTTATCAACAAGATCCAATTACACCAATCAGTAGGTGCAATGGACGCCAATATCCCGGCGTATCATGAACTCTACTGGACCGTCTCCGAGGAATTAATCAGGTTGACCTGGGAAACCCAGGCAAGCATGGGCATTCAGAGTTTTGTAGAGAGGCAACTCGAAAATCTCGCGGAGAATCGCGATTCAAGCTCAAGCCTGGAAAATATGTTCAGAGGCAAGACAGCGGTTCTGCTGGGAGGAGGACCGTCCCTGGACGACATTATTCCCTGGCTCAAATCCAATTGCGATCAGGTGGTCGTTATCGCGGTATCAAGAATCTGCCGGCGTTTACTGGAATGCGGTCTGACGCCCCACATGGTATTTTCAGTGGATCCCCAGCCGATCAGCTTCGATATCAGCAAAGACCTCTTCCATTTCTGGCGCAACACCCTGTTGGTGCATGCCTACCACGTTTCACCTCCGCTGTTGGCCCAGTGGCAGGGAAAAAGCGTTTTCTCCGGTCCCCGTTTTCCGTGGGAGACACACTTGAATGTGGATACCCTGCCTGCCGTCGGACCGACAGTCACCAATACGGCCCTAGCGTCTGCCATAAAGATGGGGTTTTCCCAGGTATTGCTTGCCGGGGTCGACCTCTGCTTCAGCAGGGAAGGCTATTCCCACGCCCGGGGAAGCAATGAACACAAGCTCGGCCCGGAATTGGGGAAAATGGGTATCAAGGTGCTCACCAACGGCGGCTGGAAGGCTGAAACGAGACCAGACTATGCGTCCGCCATGAACATAATAGACAGTCAAGCTGCAAAGGCCCTGGAAAAGGGATGCAGGGTGATCAATACTGCACCCGGGGCCGCAAAGATTCCGAATATCAGTTATGCTCGTCCGGATGAAATTTTTATAGAACCCCTTCAGGAATCGCCCGAAGAGACTATTGCCAGTGCCTTTCGCTCAGACAGCAGAGAGGAGCGTATAGTCCATTATCATGCCATGCTGGATGAACTGGCGAGTGCAAACAATGCCATGAGAAAAATCAAGAAATTGGCAAGAGAGGGACTCAAGTGTACCGACCACCTTGCAGGCACGGGGGCAAAGAAGACGGACCCGGGGTATTACAGGCGGATGAACAAGATCGAAAAGACATTGAACAGAGCATACAAAGATTTTGTACCCCTGGTGAAGCAATTCGGCATCCTGAACTTCCTTCACATCATTCGCCCCGGCGAGCAAGAAGCCTATATAGAGGATACCGACCGGGTCAACAGGCTAAAAATCTATTACAAAACGTACGTGGACAGCACAAAGACCCTCATTGCATTGATTGAAAGCGCTGAACAGCGGCTTCACGCGCGATTGGTAGAAGAAAAGAGTGAGCCTGATATGGACCTCTTGGTACAACAATGGGAAAGGGATCACCAACCCGGGAGATACCTAGTCTGGAAAGCGCTAAATCCTGGTGCAGAAAAACGAGGCCGCATATCCCATGAAGAAACCTTTGAAGAACTTGAAAATGAATTCAGGAATATCTGGCAGGAAAAAGAAACAAGACACATGTGTCTTGTGCGCGAGAACATAAACCTTTCCGGGGTAAGGAGCAAGGCATCAACTTTATTCCAGAGACAGGACATTGACGAACTGGAGCGATTGGCCGAAGGGCTTGCTCGTAATCCGGACCCAGGGGCAGAAAGGCTCCTAAGACTCACCCAAGGGTATTTGGCGGAACTCCGGGGAAAGAGGGAGACCGCTTTGGAATTTTACCAGGAACTGATATCGGAAAACACGGATGATGCCCTTCTGGAGGATGCGCTGAGGCGCCTTTCTGTTATCTGTATTGATAACCGGGACACGGAAAACGCCGTTGCAGCGCTTCAGTGCCTCTCCCAAATCTCTCCGAGTTACGCGCCCCAATACGCCGAGATACTCAGGCTGACTGGGGAAAGGCAGGCAGCAGCAGAAGTATACAGCGACTATCTGCAGAAAATGCCCAATGACCTGGGAACAATGATGAAGTTGGGAAACCTGTACAAAGACATGCAGGCTGTCGAGGCCGCGCGAATGGCCTTTAACTACGTTCTTGAGCACGACCCGAATAATGGCGCCGCAAAGGCCATGCTCCAATCCTGACCACCAATGTCCCTAATTTATGCCCACATACGCGCCCATATTTTCCCGTATCAGTCAAATTTAAAGATATGGGACCACGGCAGCAGGTCTCTGGATTTCCACCTCCGCGGAATGACAAGTTACAAGATGTTACAATCTCCGTATTCCGGGCCCTTGGCCGGAATGACGAATCCCGAGAGTCAATTTTCCTCTCCTGGATTCTAACTCCCGACTCTTACCATTGGTGCGCTTCAGATTTTATTAAAGCTTCTTTTCCCCCCTGCCGATGAAATGGATGCAAACAGAAAAGATTCCAGGGCCGGAAAGGAGGGACGATTAATTGGTCCGAAGGGAAGGAACGTAACCAATAAACTTTAAGAAGGGCATTGACGCCCGAAAAAACGTTTCAAGGAGGAAAAGATGTCTCTTACAGTTAATACCAATATTTCTTCGTTGACCGCACAAAGGAATCTTGTGGGAACCAACAGGTCCCTGCAAATATCCCTGGCGCGCCTGTCTTCAGGGCTCAGAATCAACAGCGCGAAGGACGATGCTGCTGGCCTTGCCATTTCCGATAAAATGACCGCCCAGATTCGCGGCCTGAACCAGGCAGTGAGAAATGCGAACGACGGCATCTCAATGTCGCAGACGGCTGAAGGAGCGCTACAGGAGAGTACCAACCTTTTGCAACGAATGCGTGAACTCACGGTCCAAGCCGGCAATGGCAATTATGGAGCAGGAGAGTTGGCTTCCATGCAAACAGAATTTTCCCAATTGCAGGATGAAATAGGTCGTATTGCGGTAACGACAAAGTTCAATGGGTCTGTTCTCCTAAGTGGAGGCATATCCGGCACGACATTCCAGGTTGGAGCAGATTTCGGAGGAAACTACCAGGTATCGCTGACAATTGGTAATATGACGAAAGCTGGCCTGGGCATTAGCGCCATCGCCATTAATACCAGCCAGGCCGCTGCTGCTACTGCCATAGATGCCGCTCTTTCTGCGGTTGATACCGCTCGCGGTAAACTTGGCGCCTTCCAAAGCCGCTTGGAATCCACTATTTCGAACCTGATGAACATCTCAGAAAACGTCTCAGCTGCCCGGTCCCGGATTGTGGACGCAGACTTTGCGGCTGAAACGGCGAACCTGACCAGGGCGCAGATCCTGCAGCAGGCAGGTATTGCTATGCTCTCCCAGGCAAATGCCATCCCGCAGGCAGCGCTTGCGTTACTTAAGTAACGAATGACAAACAAGGGAGGCCCTTGAGGGCCTCCCTATCAACCAATTCAGAAGGAAGAAGAAATGGGACTGGCAGTCGGCGGTCTGACGAGCGGGCTTGATACCCAGGGAATCATTGAAAAGCTGATGGAGCTTGAGCGTCAGCCCATCACATTATTGGAACAGCGGGAAGATGCCTTTAAGGTAAAACTCTCGGCATACGGCGAGGTCAAGAGCGCGCTCAGCGCGTTTCAATCCGCGATTAATGACTTGCGGTATCCCAGCAATTTTGCCGCTTCATCAAGCACATCCTCAAATGAGGATATTCTCACGGTTACCAGTTCGGGTTTCGCAACCCTTGGGAACCATTCCATTATTGTCAGTGCCCTGGCCCAGGCCCATTCCGTTCGAAGTGCTGCGTTCACTGCTTCCACAGACGTGGTTGGAACGGGAACCATTACGATTCAAGTGGGAACCAATGATGCGGTCGATGTGGCTATCGACTCGGACCATGAAACCCTTTCAGGCATCGCCCAGGCCATCAACAGCGCTGACGCGGGTGTTTCGGCCAGCGTTCTCGATGACGGATCAGGGAACGTCTATCTGACCATGACTTCTGAAGAGAGCGGCCTGGACAATACCATTAATGTCAGCATTACCAACGGAGCTACCGGCCAGCTTGACGGCCTGTATGAATCCGGCACCATGGTAACGACCCGGTCCGCGGCCAACAGCATACTCACTGTGGACGGCATCAACGTGGCGAGATCCACAAATTCCATCGGCGATTTGATCAGCGGCGTGGCCGTCAACCTGCACAAAGCTGATAACATGGAAACAGTGGCTGTGGACGTAACGCGAGACACTGATACCATCAAGGGAAAGATAAGCGCCTTTGTGGATGCCTACAACAAATTGGTCGACGAGATCTCCAGCAAACAGGCTTATGGAGGAAAAGAGGGATCATCCGGGGCTCTCATCGGCGATTCCACACTCAGATCCATCACCCGGAGCCTTCCAAATATTTTGGGACAGCAGGTTGGTGGCACCCAAAACGGGGCAGACACTCTCAACAGTATCGGCATTTCCATAGACCGGTACGGCAAGATGCAGATGGATGATGACGAGGTTACTGATGCCCTTGCAACCAACATTTCTGATGTTACAACTATTTTCACCGCCGACACGGAAACCGACCAGGGCATTTCTACGGCCCTCTCTGATTATCTCGACGTGGTCATGAATTCCACAGATGGCATAATATCCGCCAAGGAAGACGGCCTGCAAAGCAGTATTGATGACTTGAAGGACAAGAAGGATGTCATGGAAACACGAATCTCCAAGCGAGAGGAAATCCTCTGGGCACAATTCAACAGCCTAGAACTGCTTCTGAGCGGATACCAGCAGACAAGTGATTACCTCACCCAGCAGATTACATCCCTGACCAATCTCAACAAACAGATCGCAGGGAAATAATAACGGCAAATAAGAACCAGCGAGGTTAGAACGCATGCAGCAGGCAGTCAATACGTATAACAAGGTGTATGTAGACACGAATACCAACAAAGTAAGAATGCTCCTGGACTTGTATGAGGGTGCCATTTGCTTCGTTGGATTTGCCGAACAGGTCTTGGAGGCGCACAATATCGCAAAGAAAGGCGAATACATCTCCCGTGCCATCGCCATCATCGGTGAACTCGAGAATTCCCTCGATCGGGAGGTGGGAGGAGAGTTTACCCAAAATCTTTCAAGCCTCTATGAATACATGATTCGGAGATTGACGGAAGCAAACCGTGCCTCCAATGCCCTTCCTCTAAAAGAGGTAAAGGGACTCCTAGAAGGTCTGCTGGATGCCTGGAAACAGGCGGCAAAGCAATTGCCTGATACACAAACCCCAATTCCGCCAAAAGAAAGCGGGATGCCCCCTCATTTGGGAAGACAATACGGTGGCCTTCATGTCGCATCATAATCTTGAAAAAGAAATCGAGTCATTTCAGAAGACAAGTGAGGGTCTTGTAGCTATGCTCAAACACGGCGATCTGGCCGGGATTGACGGCCTGGCGCAGGAACACGATGTGGCCTTTCGACGTCTTGTTGAGTCTGGCCCTTTTACGAACCCTGGTGACTATCAAATGCTGAATGACCTGAAAGAGGCTGTCGAACGGACACGCACGTCCCTGGAAGAAAGCAAAGAGCGACTTTTTTCAAAAATCGCTTCATCAAGAAAAAAGCGGCAATGTCTGAAGGCGTATGGGAAAAAAGGCCTCGCGGCATAGACCAATCCAACTGATGTGCTGTGCCCCTCGATGGGAAAAAAGATCATGAGAGCGACAACCGGATCCCCACACAAGGAACTGCTCAGAATAACAGAGGAGGTCCTCCAATGCCGGCAAAGGGGTCATGATGAAAGACTCATATCTCTCCTGGATCGGAGGAGAGGTGTTTTCGGGAATATCCACAGTGGCATGGGTAATATGCCTCGGGATGCGGCGTTGTGGATCAGGCAGATCAGGGAGTGTCAAGACCGGTGCACTTCCCTTGCCAGGGAAAAATGAGATCGCATTCACTTTGGGAGCACCTGTAAGGTAGTAGGGAGGTGATTTGACATGTCTATAGAAGCAATCAATACGGTGATGCCTCAGACCCCACTCCCCGGGAAAGTTGTCGTGGAAAACCCTGGAGCCAAAGGGGCTCCAAAGACAATTAGCGCGGGACGAACTCAGCAAGCGCCGAAAGCTGAAGCCGATATTTCCATCGTGGAGGCCCTGAACGCCGATCTGAACGCCATCCATAAGGTGGGGCTTCAATTCTCCGTGTTCGAGGAAACCGGCCAGACCGTGGTGAGGGTGGTCGACAAGGACACGGGCGAATTGATCCGGCAAATCCCGGCCAAGGAGCTGCTGGAGCTGGCTGTCAAGCTGGAAGACATGATGGGGATATTGTTTGACAAGAAGGTGTAGCCGAGAGGTTACGAGGGCTGAAAAATGGGTTGTTTATGAGAATAGGGGCTCCCGGTGATAACCATTTGGGTAGCCTCTTTTTTCTTGGTATTGACCACAATGGGACCGATGAGATTGGCGGTAATTCTCTCCGGAATTCCTTCCGAGGCGTTTACAATGGCATAAACCGCCAAGTCCTCTTCTTTCTCATCCTTCCAGGACATATCTCTCAGCGCGGAAGTCAAGTCTACGGAATAGTCAGGTTTGAAGAGGTAGGGGTTGATCAGAACAAAGACGAGTCCGGGTTCTTCTACGCTCTGATACCAGAGAAACGGTCGGGATTCCTCCCGGTCCAGGATAACGAATCGCTGCATCCCCGGGAAACCCGGCATGCCGGAAGGCATCATGATCCTCTTCTGTTCGTCGATATCTACGGGTCCGAAATCTCTGGTTTCCAGTTTCAATGCATTCATCCTCTCTTTTTTCACCCCAGGCGCTAAGTGCGCAGAGACTTTTTCGTTACTTTTTCTTTCGGTCTTTTGTCTTGAAAAAGTCGGCGGCCATTCTGAATGCCGATGCTGTCCCCCTTGCCGACAGGATGTTTTCATCCCTGATCTTCTCGAACACTTCCTGACGGAGAACGCGCACATTCCTGGGTGCATCGATTCCAAGCCTCACCTGCATACCCTCAACGCCAATGACTTTGATGACGACATCGTCTCCGATCGTGATACTTTCATTGACCTTCCTGGCCAGAACCAGCATACGCCCTCCATGGCAAAAATAGTGCAAAGTGCTGAGTGCCTTGAATCCCAGTAATTCAATTCATTTCCCCTATTAATTTTACTTCACACTCTCCACTCACTACCCCGCGCTACAAGTAATCGATGAGGCTCATTTGCATCACCTTGGCGGAAGATGCAAGAGCCGCCTGGTAGGCTGTTTCCTTTGAATTGACATCGGATATGGCAGCCAGGATATCCGCATCCTCGAGATTGGACTTCCTTTCCGTATAACTCAGCTTCAGATCTTCCAGGATCTTTTCCTTGACGTCCAGCCGGACCCCTTTTGTCCCGATATCAGACACCTTGCTGATCATGTGATTGAAGTCGTTGTCCAGATCAGTCATGGCCTGCGTGATCCCAGCCACGTTGTTCGATTCAAGTGATGTTTTGAAATCGATGAGCGTTTTAAAAATGCCCCCGGTGCTCCCGTCCCCGAATACCGCCTCGCCGTCAGAACCCACATCGACGTTGGTGGTCTTTCCGATCTTGATACTGAATGGTGTCCCGTTTCCGGAATAGGGGACACTGGTGGGGTTTCCACTTCCATTCCGCTGGATCTCGAATGGTTTTGTGTCGGTCTTGGTTCCCGTGAAGATGTACTGGCCGTTGGCCTGTGTATTTGCCAGAGAGACGATCTGCTCAAGAGTCCCTTCCACCTGCGCTGCGGCAGCATTTCGCTCACCTGCCCCAAGGGTACCATTTGCCATCTGGATGGCGAGCGTCTTCATGTCGGTGATGAGTTCCTTGACGCTTCCGAGTGCCGTTTCTCCTGCATCGAGCCAGGCATTTCCAGTTGATATGTTCCTGCCAAGCTGATCCATATTGGAGAGCGATTCTCGAAGACTCAGCACCTGCACCAGCCCGATAGGATCGTCCGACAGCTTGTTGATCCGCTTGCCGCTCGTGACCACCTCGTTGGCGTTGATCAGGTTTTCAGCCGTTCTCGACAGCTGATATTTGATGGCATCGTAAGTGCTCTGGTTGGATACACGCATGGAAAACCTCCGGTTTTCAGTTCTGAGTTCTGAGTTCAGGGTTCCGAGTGCGAAGCGATGGGTGATAAGTACTGTCTACTCTGCATTCGGCACTACCTTACCTCCAGCAGTGTCTGGTACATCTCGTCCGCCGTACTGATCAATTTCGCGGCCGCAGCATAGGCATGCTGAAACTTGATGAGCTGGGTCATCTCTTCATCTATGGATACGGCTGAGACATTGTTCCTCGCGTCTTTGAGGTTGTTGACAATGACCTCATTGTACTCTTTCGTACGGGTAATGCTCTGGCTCTTGATTCCGATGGAACCCTCCAGGTTGGCAAGGTAGTTGCCCAGGGTATCGCCAAGCGCCGGGGTGTCACGGTATTGCAGCCCGGCCAGGTCCAGTGCATTGGTGTTGTCACCGGATGCGATTTGCCCTGTCGCGTCCAAGCGACCTGCCGCAATAAGCCTCTTGTTCGATTCCAGGTTGGAATTCATCTTCATACCGGTTGCGTCCGACCCTGAAAAAAAGGTATTGATACCCAAAGCTGCCAAGGCCCCGCTAGTGTCGTCGGAAAAGGCGAAGGAGAAGCCGTTGGCCGCCGTAATGCTGAGTTTTCCATTTGTATCGTTCGCCGTGAGATTGCCGGGGCTGACCAGGTTTATCCTTGCAACAATATCATCCAATGAATCGGCATCCCCATCCACATTGATCACGGAACTCGTGTTATTGCCGGCTCCGTCATTGAGCCAAATGGTGAAAGATCCAGTGCCGCCGGTATCGATGGAATTTCCGAAGTCCAAGTTTGTATTTGCTAAAACGACCCCATTATTCCCTGATCCAACCCAAGATGTCCCCGTCAAATCCGTCATTCGCTCCAAACCGACCCCCTGGGCGTGAATAGCATTCACTTCCCAGATGAGGGATCCGGCGAGCTGGTTCAATTTATCATTATACTCCGGGATGATGGTGTCCCGCATATCCAGCCAACCTCCCAACTTACCTCCCTTGATGGTATCGGTGATGTCCGTGGTGGAGGACGCGGAGCTTTCCCACTTGACGGCGTTACCGTCCAAGCTCAGGGAATAGTTGTCATCCCGGCTGACCAGGACATACCCCCTTCCGGTGGTGACGGTCATGGTGGTGTCATCATTCACATAATAGTTGACATCCAGATATTCGGACAGCTGGTTGACCAGGTGCTGCCTCTGATCGATCAGATCATTGGCATTTCCTATGGCGCTCATGTTGGCGATCTGATTGTTGAGATCGGCAATCTTGGCCGTCATCTCGTTGATCTGCTCTACGCCGTTATCGATGGACAGGTTCAACTCTTTGCCAACCTGGGCAAGGTTCCCTGAAAGATCCGAAAAAGTCTGGCCGAGCAGGGACCCTCTCTCGTAAAGGGCGCTCCTTTCCGCCTCACCCGACGGATTATTGGACAGATCATTCCAGGCGTCCCAGAAATCAGCCATCTGACTGCTGAGACTTCTGCCTGAATTCTCGTTGAAAATACCTTCCAGCACCCCCATGTAGACTTCCTTTTCTGAAGTTGCACTCAGGTCTGACTGGCGCTGCTGCAGACTGTTTTCAATGAACGTATCCGCGTTTCTCTGTACATCCGTTACACTCACCCCTCGCCCAAGGATCAGCCCTGCATAGGATGCAGGTGCGTTCGCCTGGATAGTGGGGGTCTGTCTGCTGTAATCCGGCGTGTTCACATTGGCCACATTGTGACTGATTACGTCCATGGCCAGTTGTTGGGTCATAAGGGCGTCTTTTGCCGTGTTGAGTATTAGACTGATGCCGCTCATAGAAAACCCCCTATCAAGGGTGAAAGTTTAAATGACAAAACCCGAATTCCAAAAAGAACCAAACCGAACGATTTCGACTTTTCAATTCATTTGTCTCCTGCAACAATGAACCAGCCTCCCTACACCGCTCTGTGGTAAATCCTGGGTCCCTGTTTTTCGTGGGGGCTCTGCAGATGTTGATAATCTTCCCCTTTTCCGCCTCTTTGGACAATGATATGCATCAGATCATCAAAAAACCTCAGGGAGTCGCTCATGAACACTTGGTTTTCCTCCAGCCTGACCCGGATATCTTCTTTCAGCAACGATGTCCTGGCATAGTACTCCCTGTACCAGGGCCACGCTTCCAGAGCGCTGGTTCGTTGACTCTTCCTTGATCCCGGGAAACGGGCTTCCAGGAGATGTCTGATTTCATTTCCCGTCCTCTCAACATCTATGGCCAGACCATTCTTCTTTTCCATCAGTTCCCAGAGTAGATCTACATCGACTTGCATGAGGCTCTCTCGTTCCATCTCCAGGCAATCCCGGAGCTCTTCTAAAAGGGCAGTATGCCTTTCGTAGGTGCTTTCTATTTCCGTCTCATGTATATACATTGTCTTTTCCTACCGTGAACTTCATGCTATTACGTTATCGGCAAAAAACGGTCCTGACTAAAGACCTGGTCTCATTTCACGGCCATTTTCAGATTCCCCGACGCCCCCGGCAGAAACGCCAAAGGATCGGACGGCTGTCCGTCCCTTGTCACTTCGAAATGGAGATGAGGGCCGGTGCTCCTCCCGCTCGAGCCTACCTCCGCCAGGGCTGTGCCGGCCTTTAGAAACACACCTTTTTCAACGAGATTTCTTCTGTTGTGTCCATACAGCGTCCGCAACCCATTTCCATGGTCCAGGATGACCACATTGCCATAACCTTTCTTCACCCCGCTGAAGGCCACCTTCCCGGGCATTGCGGCCCTGATTACCGTGCCTTCGGGAGCTGCGATATCGAGCCCATCGTGAAGACGGCTCCCCCCCGTCAAAGGATCCTCGCGCATTCCAAAGCCTGAGGACACCACGCCTTTGACGGGCCAGGCCGGTGTTTCTTCGGGAAGTTCTTGAGGGATACCGACCTTCCCCTTCAACTGGTCATAAAGGATCTTGGCGAGGCTGTTGGGGCCGAAGTCGCTCATTTTTTTTGAGATTTCCATGTCAAAGAGGGATTGATAGATCTCCTCGTCCTTGCCACCGTGAAAGAGGTCACCCTTTTCAACCGTCTTGCGCATGCTCTGCAAGAGCTGGTAGGTCAGTAGGGACTCGAAATCCTTGCAGGCCTTCTTGAGCTTTGTGTCCTTCTGTTTGACCGCGTCCGGCTCAGGTAGATAGGCCCTTGTGTCGATCTTCGCGCTTTGCATCACACCTCGCTAAAAGGTTGGAATGTTCGAAACTCGATACTGGAAACAATGAATGCCCATCCTCTTTCACCATCCAAATTCCACTTTCAATCGACCATGCGAAAAGCCGGCTCTCATGGAGGCTCATGGAGAATGTTCCGTTGCAACGCACCTGAGATCCCTTGGAACAAGGCGTACAAAAAAGCAAGCCGCAGTGACAAGGGATGAGGATAACGACGCAGATGTACGTTTTCTGTGAGCCTCCTAGATGATTTCCAGATCAGCCTGCAGAGCCCCTGCCGCCTTGATGGCCTCGAATACGGCAATGAGATCCCTGGGGGACACTCCTATGGCGTTGAGGGCCTTGACCACTTCTCCGAGGCTTGTCCCCGCGGGCATCACGACCAATCTCTTTTGTTCTTCGGCCACATTGACCTTGCTTTCAGGTGTGATGGCGGTCTGTCCCTGGCTGAAAGGCGCCGGCTGGCTCACCTGCTTGTTTTCCTTGATGGTCACGCTCAGGTTGCCGTGTGCGATGGCCACCGAAGAGATGCGCACGTCCTGTCCCATCACCACCGTGCCGGTACGCTCATCAAGGACAATCCTTGCCCTCTGATCGGGCGTGATGCTGATCTGCTCGAGGGAGGCCATGACAGCCACCATGTTTTTTCTCATTTCATCCGGAACCCTTACTCTGATGGTTCCCCCATCCGAAGGAAAGGCCGCCTTTCGTCCCATTTTCATGTTTATGGCATCCGTGACCCGCATGGCGGTGGTAAAATCCGGTTCGTTCAATGAAATGACCAGATCCTTCATTTTGGAAAAATCAAACGGAATCTCCCGTTCTATGCTGGCTCCACCCGGGATGCGTGCAACGGTGGGGTGATTCTTCTGCACACCCCCACCGGCCTCGCCGGAGCTTGCAAATCCACCCACGAGCAAAGGGCCCTGGGCCAGGGCATAGACCTGATTGTCCACCCCCCGTAGAGGGGAGAGGAGAAGCGTTCCCCCCTGGAGGCTCTTCGCATCCCCCACCGAGGAAACCAGAACGTCCAGTTTGCTTCCCTCCCTGGCAAAAGACGGGAGATCCGCCGTGACCATGACAGCCGCCACGTTGCTCACCTTCACCTGGTCGGGCAGAGCATGGATTCCCAGGTGCTCCATCATGTTCACCAGCGACTGGACCGTAAATTTTGTCCCCGATCCGTCACCGGTTCCATTCAAGCCGACGACCAGTCCGTAACCGATCAACTGGTTTCCCCGCACACCTTTCAATGAAGCGATATCCTTTATCCTCGCCGAAAAGGCACCGGGCACCACAACAAAGAAAAGCAGGAGTGCCAGCACACCGGTGGTTGTCAGACTATGTAGGAATCTTCTCATGTTGGTCTCCCTTTAGAACGGCCAGACCGAATCCAGAATTCTTGCCAGCCATCCCGGTCTCTGTTTGTCGCTCACCGGGCCGTTTCCTGTGTAATCGATTCGCGCATCTGCCACATAACTTGAAAGCACCGTGTTGTCGGGTGAGATATCGCTGGGCCGGATGATTCCCGACAGGGTGATGTGCTGGGTTTCGTTGTTCACCCTGATCCTGCGGGTGCCCTCAATAAACAGATTGCCGTCGGACAATACCTTGACCACCCTTGCCGTAATGGAGGCCGTCATGCTCTCGTCCCGGCTCGTGGTTCCCGATCCGTCAAACTTGTTGGCCATGGAGGCCTTGATCATGCTCGTGTTGTCAAAGGCCTTGGGCATGCCCAGCTGTTTCTCATAACCCAGGAAATTCGTCACCCCAGCGTCAACAGAAGAGGAACGCTCCGTCTTGGTGTCGGCCTTTTTGGACGCCTTGGATGTCTCCACAATGTTGATGGTTACCAGGTCTCCGACCTTGTGGGCCCGAAGGTCCTGGAAAAACCCGTCATAGGTGCTCACACGGAAAAGGCTCGCTTCCGATCCCGTCTGGGATCCCTGACTCTGCGTTGCGGCGACCGGTATGGGAGGGGGAATTTGCCCGCCCGGCTGGGACATTCCAGCCTTGGTCAAGGCCTTGTCTCCAGCACAACCGGACAGTGCCAGCGCCGCAAGTATCATCAACACATTCATCACCGTCTTTTTCATGGAATCTTCTCCTAAAAACTCACCGCTACCTGGCCATGGCCAACCACCGTGGCAAACAGCTCTTTGCCGCTCGTCACATTGACGACCTTTACCTGTTCCCCTGACCGCGCATCTTCCAGAACCCGGCCCAGGGCCGTGATTTCTATGGACCCGTTCTCTGCCCTTATGACAACCCGGTCACCCTTTTTGACTGCCGGCGGCACCTCGACCATTCTCAGCTTGATCACCTTGCCGCTCTGGATTGTGGTGGTGGCCCTTTTGCCGATGACCTGGTCCAGGCGCAAGACATCATCCTTTGAACGTCGGTCCGAGATTTCACTGGCCTGCAAGAGATTTTTCTCTTCAATAATTTCGCCCTTTTCTATTTTTCTTGCCGTCCTGATGACTTTCCGGATGACCCGTATGCGTCCTCTGACGGGAACCTTTCTGTAAGCCTTGCCGTTGACGGTGAAAGTAACAACCAGAGACGTCTCGCCGACAAAATCGTCATTGAATCTCTCTCTGGTCTCCCACGCAAGACGGCCCACCGGCAAGGTCACCGGCCCGGGAACCTGCACCTTGTCGATTTTCACGCCTTCCCTGGGCCATGGCGCATGGCTGAAAACATAATCCCTGAATATTTTAGCCATTTTCTTGACGCTTACGACCTGCCCCTCCCGGTGCACAAGGAGATTCTGAGGGATCTTGACCCTGACATCTGGGTCACCGCCCATAACCGCTGACAGTCTGTAAACCAGAAACCGGCTGCCAAGCGTCAGATCACGACCCGGGGATGGGGCGGATGCCACTTCCAGTTCCCGTAAAGCGGCCACGCGGCCATCCTCTTCCGGGATGAAAGTGGCAATGTCTCCCAGGGTAACGCTCTCCTTTTCGACCGTGGCCTCTTGTTTGATCAAAATCCTGAGGCCACCGGCCCATGCTCCTTCTCCAATGGTAAGAAAAAGGGTCAGCACGATAACAAACGATAAACCTCTCGACCATCTTCTGCGCATGGTTGTTTACCTCAGGATATTGTTGGCCATCTGCAGCATCTCGTCTGCAGCCTTAATGGATTTTGAACTCACCTCATAGGCCCTCTGGCTTGAAATCATGTTGACCATCTCCTGAACCACATCCACATTGGACATCTCCAGGTACCCCTGGGCTACCGTTCCCATTCCGTCGACGCCGGGATTTCCTTCAACGGGATCGCCGGAGGCCTGACTGGTTTGAAAACGATTTCCACCGAGGCTCAAGAGACCCGAGGGATTGGAAAAGCTGTAGAGGCTCAGTTGCGCGCTTGCCAGCTCCGTCCCATCGGCACCCATCGCCACCATGTTTCCGCCCGAGTCCACGGTAAAACTGACTGAATTGGCCGGAATCGCGAACTCCGGCTGAAGGCGGTCTCCATCGCCGGTGCAGATATAACCTTCGCTGTCCACCTTGAAGTTCCCCGAACGAACGTAGACCTCCTGTCCACTGCTCAGGACCTTGAAAAAGCCCTTTCCTTCAATGGCAAAATCCAGGTTGTTCTTGGTCTCCACATAATCACCCTGGGAAAACATCTTTTGAACGGATACGGGTCTCGTGCCCATGCCCACCTGGATTCCCGTGGGGATCTGACCACCGGAGGCCGTCGTCGCGCCGGGAGCGCGGAGATTCTGATAGAGCAGGTCTTCGAAATCAGCCCGGCTTTTCTTGAAACCGCTGGTGTTCACATTGGCAAGGTTGTTGGCGATAACATCCATATTGAGTTTCTGAGCTGCCATACCTGAGGCCGCGGTCCATAGACTTCTGATCATGATGTGTTCCTCCTTCTTCCGTGTTATAAGCTTAACTTAACTGGCTGACTTCATTGGTCGCCTTGCTGTTAAGCTTGTCCATCGTCTGGATGGCCTTCTGATAGCTTTCAAATGCCCTGAGCGCATGGATCATCGTGACCATTTCCTCGGAGACGTTGACGTTTGAGTCTTCTACGTAGCCCTGACTGACGACGGTTTCCGCCGGCAGGCGTACTTCCTCGTTCCCCTCCTCGGCCCGGAACAGGGTGCCACCCGTCTTGATGAGCGCTTCCGGATGGGAAACGTCAACCAGATCAAGCTGCCCCGCCTCGGATCCATCCACAAGGACCCTGCCGGTCTTTCCGATCACGATTTCCTTTCCCGAGATGCTGAGGGTCCCCCCTTTTCCCAGGACCGGATTCCCATCCTGGGTCATCAGGTTGCCTTGCTCATCCGTTGAAAAATTGCCCTTGCGCGTGTAGCGCACACCTTCCGGGGTCTGGATTTTGAAAAACCCTTTGCCGTTTATGGCCAGGTCCAGCGTGTTGCCGGTGCTGCGCTTGGGCCCGTCCCCGAAATCGGTCTGAACATTTGCCAGGCTGGTATCCGCTCCGGTTCCACCGTTTGCCGATGCAGTGGCCGTATTCGCCTCTTCAACGCCCTGGAGCATGTCCTGGAAAGAAATCCTGTCTCTTTTGAACCCGATGACACCCGCGTTGGCCAGGTTGTTTGCGATGACATCCATCCTGACCTCTTCCTTGACGCAGGCCCTCACCGCTTCCAGCATACCGATCATGATCTGTTTTCTCCTTTTGATGCCCGGTGGGCCTCAGGTTATCGCTGTCAATCGATCGCTTGATTCAGCCCTTTCTCACACTATTGAAGGTATAAGCAATAAACGTACCATAAGGAATGATCTGTAATTGTTGCATGAACAGGCTTTATAACATGTTTATTTTATTGGCATTTACAGCTTCCAAAAAAGGCCCTCCCCACTTGCTTCACGGGGAGTGACTCCGTGGCATGAATTTTTTTCTTGATCCGGGAAAAAATTACCGGGAGAGCGAAGATGACGGCATCCTGGGAAGTCCATCCATGGGCTTTCTGCTATCGGACTCAACCGGTTCACCCACCATCATATTTCTGATTCATGCGGTAGGTAAAGGCGAGAACTTCTGCAATGACCTGGTAGAGGGCCGGAGGAATCTCTTCGTGCCAGTCCAGTTCCATCAGGGACAGCAGCAGATCAGGATCCTCCTTTACGGGTATCCTCTTCTGGGTGGCCATTTCAATGATCTTCTCGGCCATCGCCCCCATTCCCTTGGCGGCGAGTCTGGGGGCATTGTCCCGGTGCGGATCGTATTTCAGGGCAACGGCCCTCTTTTGCGTCTTTTTCATGAAACCACCTATATGACCACATCAATCGCCGAGATGGAATCCACCCCTTCTGAAAAAGGGTTGAAGGAGTTCCCTTCGGGCATCATTTCACAGGCCAGTCTCCCAATTTTCAAACCCTTCCGTTTCAATCCCTCCTCGAGCAGGGGCAGATTGGTCTCAAGAAATGAGGCGACCCGGTCGCTGGTGGCCCGGATATCAACCGAAACGTCGATGTCTCTCAAAAGCCCTGAGACCCAAATCTCCCCAAGACGTGTGAAGGAGAGGTTCATCTGAATGTGGTGGTTCTCCCCGTCAGCGGATTGTTTCCCGAAAATCTCCCCGTAGCGGAACTCCCTTTCATCGCCGGCCGGGATGAACCAGTACCAACCCCACCCTTCCCCCATTGCGCTCAGGTTGAGAGCCTGATGGTTTTGGATGATGGAAAGCAACCGGTCCACCTGTTCCATGTTTGCCCGAAGCTCACGGGAAGGTTCACCTGCCGCTTGCAGGTCTTCTTTCAGCCTCAGAAGCAACCCTTTCAGATCATCCGCCCGCAGGTTTTCAAGGGTTTTGTCTTTCTCAGCCGTAAGGAGGTGGCGGAGGACCTTGTTCTCCCAGAAGATGCCGCTTGAAAGCAGCCTTTGGGGAAGCATCACGGCCTCATCCCGTGTCGACCCCTCGTAGAGCAGAAGAGGCAGGAGCCTGCGGATTTGCTCTTGCGCTTGACTGGAGGCTTTGCCCAGATGGGCAGCCCATCCGCCTTTTGAAAGGTCGCGAAGTATGGTTGAGAACGTTCTGCGCATCTCCCGCCCTGAATCCCATGCCTTCAACGCCGAATCCTTAAAAGGATCGACACGCTCCAGGACCTTGAGTTCTATCCGCGGGCCTGAGGATCTGACCAGAAATTCATACTTCTCCCCTTCCCTGAGCGAAAAGGCCGCGTGGGCTTCAAAGCTTTTGGTTCCGGAGGTGATCAGGACTCGACCATCTGCCTTTATCTGGAGGACTTTAGCCGAAAGGATTTGACCCGGTCTCAACCGGAGCGCTCTTGATTCAGGTTCCACCCGCGCCCTGCCATGGATTTGCGCGGCTCCTTTGAGGGTGTTGTTAGCGGGGGAATTTATCATGATAAGAATTCAAGAGCGGCCGCATTGATCACGGCAGTTCAGCGACAACCACTATTCTCAGCGTTCTCTGCGTTCTCTCTGTGAGCTTTTCATAGTTTCAACATGAGTTCTAATTCCCCCATGGGGACATTGAGGCTTCTTGCGATCTCCTTCTTGGAAAGCCCTTTTTCTGAAAGCACCCTGGCCGATCTCTTGAGACGTTCGGTATCACTTGGTCCATTTCTTCGGGCCGTCTCGGTTTTGCGCCAGGTATTTAGCAGAACTTCAAGTCTGAGGGAGGCCTCCTTGGCCTCTGATAGAAGGTTTTCCAGCTCCCTTACGATGGTCCCCGTCAACTCCCTTTTTGCTGCAAGGTTCTTGTCCAGGGAAGCGCTGATCTGCTTCATCTCCTCCAGCAATCCTTCAGACGGCATTTTCAGCCCGCCCGAACGGACAATCCTTCCCCTGTCACGTCGAAACAGGTTGAGGAGTACTGCCAGAAGGACCAGCATCAAGACGTCAATGGCCATCTGACCCATTACCCAGAGCTGCTCTCCCATGGCAAAATGCATTGTCAAATCGTCACATCCACTTTGTTTCTGTGCTTCGTCCTGGAGAGGTTTTTACCATAACCGAGAACCTCATCCTCATCGGGCAGTTGGTTTTCCACTTCGACACCGTCTTCGGCGTCACCCTTCCGGGAAAGATTATTTAACAGTTTCTTGTCCAAAACGATGTCTTCTTCCCTAATCCCGTGCTGTTCCCGCCCGTTTCTCCTGTCTTTTTTCCTGTCCCTGATTTTCCGTTTGGACGTCACACCCGAAACCTTCCCATGGAGCGGTGTTTTTATGGAAGTACTTGAAAGTGGTGCATAATCATCCATGGTTTGCCCTCCTGTGCTTGAGCCCGGATATTCCAAATGGAAAGTTCTCGAGGCGATCAGAATAGGAGCGGAATTTTCAGTTTCAAATCATATGGGCGTTACGCTATCCAAACTCACTTTGATATTCGTCACTGCGAGAGAATGCTCCAAGACCTTTTCGATTTCCGATTCCAACCGCGATCTGTCAACTCCGAATCCATCCTTGGATTGAGCAACCCCGAGGAAGTAGGTCAGCATGCTGTCTCGAACAAAGGCAGATCTCTCCTTGTATTTTTCAAATGTCCCGGATTTCCAGTGCACTTTGATTTCCAGCTTTATGGCAACGTTTTCAGAGCCCGCAGGCAGGGGTACGAAAAACGGCTGCAGTCCGGTGTCAACCACTCCGTCTTCCTGCTTCCCTGACTCGCC
>CAYUCJ010000005.1:20932-27677 GCA_964443285.1 uncultured Desulfobacteraceae bacterium
GCTAGTGTTGAAAATACCCTCTCACCCTGTGACGCAGCCTGGCAATTGCCTTGCTGTGCAATTGGGATATTCTTGACTCGGTGTAACCCATGACCTCACCGATTTCCTTCATGGTTAGTTCTTCGTAATAATACAGGGAAACCACCAGTCGTTCATTTTCCGCCAAAGCCTCTATGGCGGTTGCCACCACCTTTTTCAATTCCGCCAGGTCAAGCGCGGCTATGGGGTCTGAAAGCGTCGTGTCCTGAAATACCTCCCACAGGGTTCCCACTTTCCTGTGTGCCATCAACTCGTTGATATCTTCCTCATTGAATAGAGAAACGCCCCGGGTTTCGTCGAGCATGCGGTGGAATGATTGCAGGTCGATATCCAATTCCCGAGCCACTTCTTCATCTGTGGCCGGTTGCATTTTTCGTCTTTCCACCGCTCCATAGGCACTGTCGAGCCTCCTGGCGTTCTTTCTGACCGAGCGAGGAACCCAATCCATGGCGCGAAGTTCATCGAGCATTGCACCCCTGATTCGAAATTCCGCATAGGACTTGAAAGCCACACCTTTGCTCGGGTCAAACTTCTCCATGGCGTCCAGGAGGCCCATGATTCCAGCACTCATGAGGTCACCCTGGTCTATATGGCTTGGCAGCCTCATGGCCA
Source organism: uncultured Desulfobacteraceae bacterium (assembly GCA_964443285.1). Lineage (GTDB taxonomy): Bacteria > Desulfobacterota > DSM-4660 > Desulfatiglandales > Desulfatiglandaceae > CAYUCJ01. The sequence goes on from CAYUCJ010000005.1 coordinate 21,584, forward strand.
GCCTCCCGGCTACCGTTTTGATCAAAGGTGCATATTGGGTGATGAACTCATCCCTGTTCTTCCCCGTAATGCTCGCGGTCGGCTGGAAATTCTGGTCATATTGTTTGATTCTTCTTGCGGCGTTGAGTGTCATTGCCTGTTCACACTGTTCCGGGTGATCGATTCGCAAAAAAAAAGGGCTTTTTCAGGTTCTGCTCCACTTCTCTTCTCCTATCATGGCATGTCAATGGTTCAAAAGCCTCTGCCAGAAGAACTTGATGTCACCTTCAAAATCCAAATGATCCATGCTGTCCGCCAGTTTCTTGGCAATTGTGACGAACTTTTTGCTGGCCGGTGAATCAGGGTAGAGGGCCAAAACCGTCTGTTGCTTCCTGACAGCACGGGGAATGCATGGGTCGTAGGGGATCCATCCAAGATAGTCCATGGAGGTTGATCCGAGAAATTTGTCCACCACCTGGCTGAGATGCCTGAATATCGCTCCGGCTTGTGCTTCATCCCTTGCCTCATTCACGAGGATCTTGAACTTCTTCTGCCGGTATTTGCTCGAAAGGACTTTTATAAGGGCATAGGCGTCCGTTAGCGATGTGGGCTCATTGGTTATAACCACAATCTTTTCCATGGCGGCGAAATTGAAGTACATGACATTGGCGGAAATGCCCGCCGCCGTGTCGATGAGCAGCATATCGATTCGGTCCTGTAATGTATCGAGTTCATCCAGCAGCAGGAGCCTCTGGGATTGATCCAACTCGGTCAATTCCTGGATTCCCGACGCAGAGGGCAGTACCTTGAAGCCACCCGGTGCATCGACCATGATCTCTTCCAACCGCTTTTCTCCCCTCAGGACGTGTTGAATGGTATACCGGGGATTCAAGCCGAGAAGGACATCCATGTTGGCCAGGCCCAGGTCCGCATCGAGTATCAGTACTCTTTTTCCCGCTTGAGAAAGGGCCTGTGCAAGGTTGGCCACCACATTGGTCTTCCCGACCCCGCCCTTTCCGCTGGTAACGGAAATGACCCTCACCCCGAGGTTCTCCTGCTCCACACCCATCATTGCATTTGCCGCCATGTGTTTGTCATTGATCCCCTTCTCATTCTCAACCATGTCCCTCAGCCTGCTCGCCTGATCCATCTAATGCACCCCATAAGGTATACTGTCCAGCATCACATTTTTCCCGCTCAATATCATTTTGGCCAAAGTTTTCCTTGAAGCCGGTTCCAGGTCTTCAGGAACCTTCTGGCCCATGGTGAAATAGGAGACAGGCCTGTTCTGGCACAGCAGAAAGTTGACCATGGGTGAAGCATCTTCCACTTCGTCCAACTTGGTAAAGATATAACTCCCGTATAAAAGGGCATTAAATGTCTTCTCGGCAAGGAGGAGCTGATGAAGATCCGTAGTTGCACTCAGGACCAGGTAGTTATGAATCGCCTGGGGAATTTTCAATATCTCAATCAGTTCGCTGATTTCCCTGCTGTCCCTCGGGCTTCTTCCCACCGTGTCCACAAAGATGTGGTCTTTATCACTGTGTTTTTCTACGGCCCTGCGAAGTTCCCTCCGGCTGGAAGCCACCTCCATGGGGACCCCCATGATTCTGGCGTAGGTTTCCAGTTGGCTCACTGCGGCGATCCTGAAGGTGTCCAGGGTGATAAGGGCCACACTCCTGCCCTGCTCTACTGCAGACCGGGCCGCCAGTTTGGCAAGGGTAGTCGTCTTACCAACGCCGGTCGGGCCGATGAAGGCCTGGATGGACTGGCAGGAATCTCCGGCCCCAAGCCCACTCGTTTTTATTTTCTTGAGGACATTTACAAGGCACCGCTTCACAGGTTCCTGACCCGCCTTTTCCGCCCCCGGCTTTTTCCTGGCCATGGTCTCTTCCATGAGTGACCTGATGATTTGGCCCCTGAGCCCGAAGCCCTTGAGACAGGCATATTGCTCACTGGCCCAATGATCGAGAAAGGGTTCTGATTTCAGCACCGTTCCTGCTTCGATACTCCAGAGAAGGGCCTTGATTTCTCTCAATTGGGCCTCCATGTCCCCGTATCTCTCCATCATCTCCCGAGCCCCCGTGTGGCCCCTTTTCTCGGAGGAAACGGACGGAGCATCGTAGTCGATAGCAGCAGTCACTTCAATTCTTCCCCCATTTTCGACCGACGCTCCTTTTTCAGCATCAAGGGTTCGTGTTTTGAGGATGACAGCATCTTCTCCCATCTCCTTCTTCACCATCCGGAGGACTTCCTGACCATTCCTGGCTATGAATCGCTTGATGTTCATTAGGAAAGTCCTATTTCTCCCACGGCCTGCACTTTCAGGCCACTGGGTATTTCGTTATGGGAAATCACCGATACTTGCATCTGGTACCTCTCACAGAGTTTTTTCAGGTGCCGCCTGATAGTGGAAGAACAAAGGATGATGGGTTGTTCTATCCTCGCTGCCGCGCCTTCAAGTGCGGACTTGATATGACGAATGATCTGCTCTGCCTGACCCGGGTCCAGGGCCAGATAGGCTCCATATTCCGTCTGGTTGATCCCGTCGGTAACCGTGCTCTCCACAACGGGGGCCAGAGAGAGAACCTTCAGTGTCTGATCCTTTTCCAGGAATCGTTTCGTCAATGACCTTGACAGCTTCTGGCGACAATACTCGGTCAGGAGTTCGGGGTCCTTTGTCACGGGGGCATAATCCGCCAGTGTCTCCACGATTGTCAGTAGATCCCTTATGGAAACCTGCTCCCTGAGCAGGTTTTGCAGTACTTTCTGCACACCGCCCGCGCTCAGGAGAGCCGGGGTCAACTCCTCCACAGCTTTGGGACTGGTCTTTGCGAGGTTATCCAACAGCCTCTGGACTTCCTGTCGCCCCAGAAAATCGTAGCCATGCTGGTGAACGATCTCCGACAGGTGCGTGGTAACCACGCTGGGAAGATCCACAACGGTGTATCCCGACAACTGGGCATCCCCCTTCCTTTCACTGGTCACCCAGATGGCCGGGAGCCCAAAGGCCGGTTCAACCGTTTGGATCCCTTCAACCTTCTGATTCACATCTCCGGGATCAATGGCCAGAAAGTGGCCCATCATGAGTTCACCATGCGCCACATCGTTTCCCTTAATACAAATGGCGTATTCGTTGGGCTTCAATTCAAGATTATCCCGTATGTGAAGGGCCGGAATGATGACGCCCATATCCAGGGCAAACTGTTTTCTCAGCGATCGGATCCTATCCAGGAGACCGCCCGATTTCTGGCTGTCCACCAGGGGAATCAGCCCGTACCCGATTTCAAGTTCCAGGGCATCCAGGGGGAGAAGTTCTTCCACCTGTTCCGGAGTGGCCTCCTCTCCCGCTTCTGTTTCATGGGTTTCGGCTGCAACCGCTCTTTTCTGTTTCGCCGAGACAACCGCCCTCGCCATCATGAAGACGGCTCCCGACAGTATCATGAAGGGCAGGAAGGGCATTCCGGGAGCAAGACCGAACAGCAGGATAATTATGGCGGCAAGGGTCAAGGCCTTGGGTTGGACGCCGAACTGCTTGATAACCTCGAACCCCAGTCCACCTTCTGCCGCAGCCCTGCTGACAAGGATGCCCGCTCCCGTAGAAATGATCACCGCGGGGATCTGGGAGACAAGGCCGTCACCGATGGTCAGGATGGTGTAATTCTGCGCTGCCGTCGAGACGTCCAGACCCATCTGGATAACCCCGATAATCAAACCTCCCAGGATATTGATCAAGGTGATCAGGATACCCGCTATGGCGTCTCCCCTGACGAACTTGCTCGCACCGTCCATGGCCCCGTAAAATTCAGCTTCCCTGGAAATTTCCGATCGTCTTTCCCTGGCTTCAGATTCATCGATCAAGCCGGCGTTCAGGTCGGCGTCGATGCTCATCTGTTTCCCTGGCATGGCATCCAGGGTGAACCTTGCCGCCACCTCTGCTATGCGTCCCGCCCCTTTCGTAATCACGACGAAATTGATCACCACGAGGATCAGGAATACCACGAGTCCCACCGTTGTATTCCCACCCACGACGAACGCTCCGAAGCCTTTGATAATCCTGCCGGCAGCGAGGGTTCCGGTATGGCCGTGAAGAAGAATCAATCGGGTACTTGCAATATTCAGCGAAAGACGAAAGAGCGTGGTAATGAGCAGAAGAGACGGAAAGACCGAAAAATCAAGGGGCTTTATGACATAGAGGGTAAGCATGAGGACAAGGACGCTCATAGTGATGTTCAGGGCCAGCATCATGTCGAGCATCCCCGTAGGCAAGGGCACAAGCATGACCAACAGGATGCCCACGACCCCGACGGCTACGATGACGTCGCTGTGGTCCTCTAGGGAAAATCCTGCTGCCGGGAGTCTAACTTGTTCCAATGACCTTCCTCACATCACTCTAGAATATTCACGGTCCTTCAGCCTTTTTTTCGCGGGGAGGGCAGTATTGGCCGGAAAATCACCCTGCGATTCCCTTGTTCTTCAGGCCATACACATAGGCGAGTATTTCTGCCGCGGCCTGGTAAAAATCAGGCGGAATCTGCTGCCCGATATCCACCAGTTTATACAAATTCTGTGCCAGGGGTTTGTTTTCCACCAGCGGGATATGGGATTCTTTTGCTATCGATCTGATTTTAAAAGCAATTTTATCCGCTCCCTTGGCCACTACGGTGGGAGCCTCCATGGACATGGCATCGTAGCTCAAGGCGATGGAAAGATGCTCGGGGTTGGTAATGATCACATCGGCCTTTTTGACCTCCTCCATCATTCTCCGTCTTGCCATCTCTCTTTGGATGGATCTGATGCGGCTCTTTACGATGGGATCCCCTTCCGTCTGTTTGAACTCCTCCTTGACCTCCTGTTTTGTCATTTTGATCTCCTGCTCAAACTCCCACTTCTGATAAAGGTAATCCAGAATGGCAAGGAGGGCGATGACATAACAGCTCCTGGTGATCAGGTCGAGAGATGCCTTTCCCAGGAACCCAATGATTTGCGATTTGTCCTGGTAGGACAGTTGAAGGAGATGCCCGATGTTGCTCTGAAGAACTGAGAAGGCCGCCCATCCCACGATCAGGATTTTTCCAAGAGATTTGCCAAGTTCCACCAGGGCCCTTTTGGAAAACATCTTTTTTGCCCCTTCAACAGGGCTGATTTTTGACGCTTTTGGCGCCAATGGCTCGACGCTCCAGATGAAGCCTGTCTGGGCTAAATTGGCAACCAGGGCGACGACCACAAGGGTTGCCAGCATGGGCAGGATCATGAAAATATAGGCTTCAAGGTACTGGTGTGAAAAATAGACGATATTGAAATCGCCGGCCTTCATGGAAGGAACGTAATTGAACGCCCGTTCAATGAGGTTTCCCAGAGCGGCTGTCAGCCTGCGTCCACCGAAATAAAGAAAGAGCACACCCGCAGCCAGCACCGCAACAGAGGGGATTTCACGGCTTTTCCCGACTTGTCCTTTTTTCCGGGCTTCCTCCCTCTTTTTGGGAGTCGCCGGCTCGGTCTTGTCTTGAAAAGGCTTTTCAGGCATACTTTATCCAGTGTAAAATGCGCAGCCTACCCCGCACTCGTCTTAGTTGGTGCCCATCCATAAATGAGATAGTTTGTTCGAGATCAAGACGAAGATCTCGGACTTTGAGCATAGCGACGAGATCGGGCAAAACAGCCATTTATGGATGGGCACTGGTCACATCAACTGCACCAGTCCCATCATCGATTCCCCCATCTTCCTCACCAGATCCACAAAAAATGGGGAAAGGTTGAGCAGCAGCAGGGCAAACAGGATCATTCCGAGGCAGATATTCAGCGGGAAGCCTATCATGAGGACATTGACCTGCGGGACCGTCCTGGCCACGATACCTAAACACAGATTGGACAGGAAGAGGGCGATCATGATTGGAGCAGACATCTTGAGGGCGATCAGGAACATATCACTGCTCACCTGGATGAGGGCTCCCACCAGAGGGGCCTTGAGATGAAATCCATTGGGCGGCACTTTATAAAAAGAGCTGGCCAGGGCCCTGATAAACAGGTGATGCCCGTTCACCGAGAAAAATATCAGGATCGTAAAGAGATATAGAAACTGTGACATGACGGTGCTTTGTCCACCCGTCTGGGG